>JANMSP010000062.1:0-1642 GCA_031389475.1 Pyrinomonadaceae bacterium | reverse complement strand
GCAGCGGCGGCAGGCTGAAACCGAAGCGGAAAATCGTCTGTATCTGGAAAAGCAGCTGCGTCACAGCGAGCGACTTTCGGCGGTCGGTCGGCTCGCCGCAGGCATCGGACACGAACTCGGCGCGCCTTTGAACGTGATTGACGTTCGCGCCGAACAATTACAAAACCGCCCGGACGCGCCGCCGGAAAAACGCGAGCGCAATTTGCAAATCATCCGCACGCAAGCCGCCCGCATCACGCATATCGTTCGCCAACTGCTGAATCTGGCGCGTCCGTATAATCTGCATTTCGCGCCGGTCGCCGTTGACGATTTGATAAAATCCGCGCTCGAACCGTTTGAGAATAATGTGGAGAACGGAAAAATCGAAATCATTTTCACGGCTGAACCGGATTTAATCGTCTCGGCTGACCGTGATTTTCTGACGCAGGTCTTAACCAACATTTTTCAGAACGCCGTGCAAGCGATGAACCAAGCGGGCGAGATGCGCGTCGAATGCAAAAACGCGAGCGGTTTCGCGGTGATAAAAATTTCCGACACCGGCGGCAGCATCGCGCCGGAAAATCTGGATAAAATTTTCGACCCATTTTTTACGACCAAAGACATCGGACAAGGGACGGGTTTGGGCTTGGCGGTTTCGCGCCGCATCGTCGAGGAACACGGCGGTCTGATCGACGCGGCGAACAATCCGCAGAAGGGAGCGTCTCTGACGATTTATTTGCCATTGATGCGAGAAGAATTATGAACGAACGAATTTTGATTGCCGAAGACGATGCCGCGATGCGTGAATTGCTCGAAGAGATTTTGAGCGACGAAGGCTTTGCGACGATTTCCGCCGCCAACGGCAAACTCGCGCTTGAAAAAGTCGTTAACGAAAAAGAAACTATTGATTTGGTTTTGACCGACGTGCAGATGCCGGAACTCAAAGGCGACGAGCTGCTGGCGAAAGTCCGCCAAACCAGAGCCGAAACGCCGGTCGTCGTCATCACGGCGTTCGGCTCCATCGCCAACGCCGTCGAGATGGTGAAAAACGGCGCGTTTTCTTATTTGAGAAAACCGTTTCAAACGAAGGATTTGCTGGAAGTAGTCCGTGCCGCGCTCGCTGCCACCGAAAGCCAACGCGCTCAGGCACTTCTTCGTCGGGAAATACCGCTCGTGAATCCGCGAATCATCGGAGCGTCGCGCCCGATGCGCGAGCTGCTCGATTTAATCAATCGCGCCGGACGCGGCGCGAGCAACATTTTAATCACGGGCGAATCGGGAACGGGCAAGGAACTCGTCGCCCGCGCCGTCCACGACGCTTCCGGGCGGTCGGGCGAATTCGTCGCCGTCAACTGCGCGGCGATTCCGGCGGAACTCGTCGAATCGGAATTGTTCGGACACACCGGACAAGCGTTCACCGGCGCGCGGCAGGCACGCGCCGGTTTGTTTGAAACGGCGGACGGCGGCACGCTTTTCCTCGACGAAATCGGCGAGTTGCCACTCGGCGTGCAGCCGAAACTGCTTCGCGTGCTTCAGGAAAACACGATCCGGCGCGTCGGCGACAGCCGCGAGAAAAAGGTGAACGCCCGCGTCATCGTGGCGACAAACCGCGATTTGGAAAAGGCGGTCGCCACGGGAGCGTTTCGTGAAGACTTATTCTGGC
>JANMSP010000051.1:0-15619 GCA_031389475.1 Pyrinomonadaceae bacterium | reverse complement strand
ATTGTTGCCAATTGCAGTGTTATCCGTGCCGGTCAGGTTGATTTCTCCGGCTAGTGAGCCGACAAAAACATTGCCCGTGCCGGTCGTGTTAAAGCCGGCGCGAAAGCCGAAGAACGAGTTTATCCCGCCGCTGTTGCTGTTAAATCCCGCGCCTGACCCGAAGAACGAATTATTAACGCCCGACGTATTTGCACCACCTGCTCCGCTGCCGAAAAAGGCGTTGTTGCTGCCGCCGTTTGACGTATTGCCTCCGCTACCGACGCCGAAAAAAGAATTGTTCGCACCGTCGGTGTTGGCGAAGCCGGAATTTCGACCGAAGAAAGCGTTGCCTGTCCCGACCGTGTTATTTGCTCCGCTGCCCGCTCCGAAGAATGAATTACTGCCGCCTGTCGTCGTTTTTTCCCCGGAACGCACGCCAAAAAAGGAATTGAAACCGCCCTGTGTGCCGTTTCCGGTAAACGCACCATAGAATGAGTTGCCGCCAACTCCGCCATTGGCGAGCCTTCCAGATTGGTAGCCGACGAACGTATTATCGTCGGAAGTCCCCGCATTGTCGGCTGAGCCGTTTCCTATAAATGTGTTCTGTCCGCCGGACGCTCCGGTTCCCGCATTTAGGCCGACGCGAAGAACTCCGCCGATGGAATTGAGGATCGAAGTGTCGCCGCTGCGATAATCGTTAGAGTCGAAAAAATTCGCCCTTCCCGCTCCGTCGATGTTGAAGTTTGCCCCGGTTTGCACAGTGTTTTGGTTCAAAATTCCGCTTCCGCCGGTTGAAGCAATCGTCAGCGTATTTCCGGCTGGCGTGATCGTAATATTCTGGCCGGCAGCCAATGTAACACCGTCGGTCAGACCGTTCAGGGTTTTGACCACTTGACCGGCCGCGATTTTCTGAGACGTGACCGCTCCATCCGCAATATTGGCTGTCGGGATCAAACCCAATCGCGCATTGATCAATGTCCCCGACGTAATATTGCCGGCATTCAGATTGGTCAAATTCGCGCCGCTGCCGTTGATTGATCCGCTCACGGACAAAGATCCACCGATTATGCCGCTGCCGGCAATGTTGAAATTCGCACCGGCTTGCGGTGTCGATTGATTTAATATGGCATTAATATTCCCGGCGGCGGAGGTTTGAATCGAGCCGTCGGGAAACTTCACACCGCCCGTTGTGGTTTCGATCAGGCCGGCAACCGTCAATTTCGACGCAGGTGTCGAGATGCCGATACCGACGTTGGCGTTATTGCCGAGGACCATTGCGTTGCTTTGTGACACGACTGCGTTGGCACCGATCGCTGTCGCATTGGTGAGACTATTCGCGATCACCGTGTTGCTGCCTAATAACGTGTTACCGCTGCCCGTCGCCATTGCGATCCCCGCCGCGTAACCGACAAAAGTGTTGTCCGTTCCTGACGAAAGGCTGAAGCCGGATGTGTCGCCGAAAAACGAATTAAAGTTCCCGACTGTATTATTTCTCCCAGCACTTCCCCCGAAAAAATTATTGCCGCGGCCCGTCGTATTATTTAAGCCCGATCTGTTTCCGAAGAACGAGTTGCAGCAGCCGGTAATATTACTAGCCCCGGCGCTGATTCCGAAAAAGGCGTTTCGGTCACCTTCCGTATTCGCCTTCCCGGCTTCAAAACCGAAAAACGAATTTTCCGAAGCGGTATTGCTAAGTCCGGCGTTGCGTCCGAAAAATGAATTATTGATCCCTATTACGTTTGCTCCGCCCGCACTCGTGCCGACGAAGGTATTGTCCGTGCCGGTCGTGTTTTGTTCGCCTGCACCCGCTCCGAAAAAGGCGTTATTGCTGGCATTGTTTTTGAATCCCGCGCCGCGTCCGAAGATAGAATTAAAGCTGCCGGTTGTGGTGAGCCTCCCGGCCTGACTTCCGTAGAAAGAATTGGCAACACCAGCCGTATTTCCCTGTCCCGCAAACGCCCCGGCGAAAATATTTTCCCGCCCTGTGGTGTTTGACTGTCCGGCGGTTGAACCGAGAAACGCATTGGAATCGCCCGTCGTGTTGCTCAATCCGGCGGCGAATCCGAAGAAAGCATTGTCGGCGGCCGTGGTGTTGGAAGACCCGGCAACGACTCCGAAAAATGAATTGCTGCTTCCGGTAGTATTGTTGATTCCGGCTTGTCTACCGAAAAATGAATTGTTCGATCCTGATAAATTACTCAATCCCGCGCCGTCGCCGAAGAAGGAATTGCCGCCGCCGGTCTGGTTGGATGCTCCCGCGTTTGCTCCGAAAAATGAATTGGCAACGCCCGCCGTGTTACCTTGTCCCGCTGCGCTGCCGACAAAGGTATTTAGATTGCCGGTCGTGTTGTCCCGCCCGGAGTTCACGCCAACGAACAAATTCTGTCCGCTCGGAGCGCTTAAAATTCGCTGGCCGCCGAGATTGTACTGCGTCTGAGCGTTTAACGTGTTGAGCGAAAGCGAGCCGTTAACGGTCAAGCCGCCCGCAATCGAAACATTTCCGCCCGCATCCTGCTGCACATAATTCCCTGAATCCACGCCGCCGAGTTGCACTGCGTTATTCGCATTCAAAGACTTGATCGCGTACGGCGCGGAATTGATCGGCTGACGCGGTGCCAACGTCGTAAAAGCTCCGCCGCCTGCCGGACGTACGGAAATTTCGAGTGTGCGGTTTGCTCCCGGAAACGCTCCGGCTCCAAAGTCTAGTGAAACATTAAAAACACCGCTGACGACCGGCACATTCAGACGCTGCTGTCCGGCAACAACGGCTCCGCCCGCGTCGTAAAGGCGAAATTCGAAATCGTAATTCCCCGTTGGCGGCAGTCCCGCATCGGTAATTCGTCCCTGATAGTTAAAATCAGTGGTCTGCGACAATGAAATTCCCGCCAATATGACGATGAAAGCAAAGTAAACTAAGAGTTGCCGGAAATTAGATTTTGATGACATAAAATTTTCCTTTCGAAGACATGTTTTTTTTTCTTTATGACTCGGGTTGATAACTGCCATAATCACAAAAATAGGCTCCGCGAATCTTTCATACTTCCTGAAAGTTTTCTGACGTTTTTCTGATAAGCGGTCAAGTCCCGCAAAAAAAAGAGTTATAACTTTTGAATTCGTGCGCCGGGACGGAAATTGTGGAGTGAATGCTCAACGGCCAGTGCGTTGCAACCAAAGTTGCTAGACGGTTTCGCGTTTCTTTTTCGAGTTGTTTTGTGTGATTATTAGAATCGAATGCTTCCCCTGGTCATAGTAAATCCGAAATCCGCATCAGGTTCGACCCGTGAAAACTGGTCACAGCTTGCGAGCGATATCCGCACTCACTTTGGTGCGTTCACCGTGTCGTTTACCAAGTCCGCGGGCGACGGGATGCGGCTTGCCCGCGAGGCCTGCGAATCCGGGCGGAAATTCATTATTGCCTGCGGCGGCGACGGAACTGTCAACGAGGTAGCAAACGGAATTTTGGACAGCGGCGAGGATGTCGAGCTTGGAATAATGCCGTCGGGAACGGGCGGTGATTTTCGGCGAACGCTGGGAATGCCGCAATCTCCGCGAGAGGCGGCGAAGGCTCTGCGGAATGGCGAAACAAAGAATATCGATGTTGGAAAAGTCACCTTTCAAAGTCACGATGACGAGACGGTCAGCCGCTATTTTCTTAATGTAACGTCATTCGGCCTGGCCGCTTCGATTATCGGAAGGGTCAAATCGAATAAAGCACTCGATTGGCTGCCAAGCAGTTCTGTTCGCGGGAAGGCAAGTTTTGCTCTCTCCTCTTTGCAGGAAGTCATTGGTCTCGCCACGGTGGCAGTTCGAATCAAAATAGACGGAAAAGAAGAAAAATCTTTGAACACGGTGAATTTCTGCATAGCCAACGCCCGTTTTTTCGGCGGCGGGATGAAAATCGCGCCTGATGCAAAAATAAACGACGGATTTCTGGATGTCGTGAATATCGGCGACATCAAAACTGCGAAAATTATCCTAAAAGCCTATACGCTTTATAACGGATCGCATCTCGATCTCGCTGAAGTTAAAAGCACGCTCGCCAAACATATCGAGGCTCGCCCGATGAATAGCAATGAAAATGTATTCATCGAGATCGACGGTGAGCTTCCCGGAAAACTTCCGGCAACTTACGAGATCGTACCCAATGCCCTGAGCGTCAGAGTTCCGCGTAAAACATAACAATCATACTCTTGCGTTTCTTGTAACATTTCCGTAACATTGTCGAAATTAAACCAACTTAGCGGGACGGATAATGAAACTGATCAAATGGCTTTGCCTGGTAATACCGATAATAATTATCTCAAATATTTTCGGTTTCTCTCAGACATCCGCAATCCGGGATGACGAAGATAACCAGTCGTGGAATGATGTTCAATTGACCGTCCCGCTCTCGAAGCAGTTCGATTTTATTACGGGAGCGACGGCGCGTATTACCCAAAACATCGGCCGGTTCAATGAGGGCAGATATACAATCGGTTATGTCTGGAAGCCGAACAAGGCTTTTTCCGTATCGCCCTTTTATAGTTTCTTTCAGGTGCGGAATTCCGCCGGACGGTTTAGAATCGAACACCGGCTGCAATTAAGGGGCGTCTATAAATTCCCCTTCAAAAAATTCGGTTTATCACACCGAGGCCAATTCGAATACCGGATAAGGGCATCGGGAAACACATGGCGCTATCGACCGTCTTTAACTTTCGATAAAGCTATTTCAGAAAAAATCATTCCTAAGGCACGTTTTTTTATTACCGAGGAACCGTTTTACGATTCTGCAAGATCGAAATTCTCGCGTAACCGCATCTCCGCCGGAATCACCAAAACTCTTTCTGAAACGCTGTCCGTTGATATTTATTACTTGCGTCAAAACGACGGATTTTCACATCCGGGCGACCTTAATGTAATCGGCACCTCGTGGAAGATAAAATTATAGAGCCGTGCGAATTGGCCCCAAATCCTTTCCAAATTTATGCCGCATATTAAAATTAGCTTGCTTTCTCTCCGTACTTTTTTGTAAACTTGCTCAAATCAAATTGCCGAAGTTGTTTCGCAAACGCGAACGACGCGGGGGAACCAAAGTTTTGCCAGGTGCAGAACACGGGGCGTATCTGAATAATCAGAAGAAGACTTCTTCGCTTCCAGCCCGACAGCTAACCTCGCAGGCGTTAACGAAGAAGGACACGAAACATCTGCCCGAGAGGTTGTGAACTGTGCTTCACAACCTCTTTTTGTCTTTACATGCCGAAGTTTTGGCCGGGAGAAAATCGATGAGACTTGTAAAACGCTTCGTTGTTTGCTTAACCTTCCTGCCGTTAATACTTACCGGTGCGTGTTTGCCTAGTTCCCCCGGTGGAAGCAGCGAAGGGATAACGCTGACCGTCTATGGTTTTTCGATCATGAAGGAAGTTCTGGAAAAGGACATCTATCCCGGATTTGCCGCTAAATGGAAAAAGGAACACGGTGTTAATGTAAATTTCGTCTCCTCCTTTGCCGGTTCGGAAACGGTAACCAATCAAATCCTACAGGGAGCACCGGCCGATATCGCCATTCTCTCGATTGAGCGTGATGCGTCGCGGCTCTCCGAGGGCAGAGCGACGACTACCGATTGGCGAACCTATCCTAATAAGGGAATTATAAATAAAACTCCGTTCGTCATCCTCGTGCGGTCAGGAAACCCGAAAGGGATCCGCGATTTCGCCGATCTCGGTAAGCCGGATGTCAAAGTAATCCATCCGGACCCTGTAAGTTCGGGCGGCGCTCAGTGGTCGATCCTTTCAATCTATGGTTCGGAATTAAAAAAATCCGAAGCGGAAACAGGAACTGCGGATAACTCACGTGCTCAGCAGACTTTGCTCGGAATCTGGCGAAATGTGATTTCGGCGCCCGGCTCAGCCCGCGAAGCCCGTACGCAATTCGAACTGGGGCAGGGCGACGCTCTTATTACTTATGAACTCGAAGGTTTATTGATGAACCAGGAAAATGCACCGATCGAAGTAGTTGTGCCGAAATCCACCATCTTTAGCGAGCACCCGGCCGTGATTATCGACCGTAATTTAACAGCGGCCGAACGCGGTGTCGCCGAAGCATTTCTGAACTACCTGTGGACGGACGAAGCTCAGAAGGCCTTCGTCAAATATCATTTCCGTTCCGTCACAAACGAATCCTTCAATTCCGAACACAAGGAATTCGCGAACATCGAAACACCGTTCACCATAGAAATGTTCGGCGGCTGGGAACGGGCCTACCCTGAAGTAATAGAGAAAATCTTCCTAGGTCAAATTCAAGGTAAGTAACTCCAGAATAGATGAGTGCAAATTTGTCCAATGTCCGGCACGTTCGCGGTTTCGACGTAGTCAAACCGCTAAGCATCGCGGTAATGATCGCGATCATGCTGCCGCTTGTTTTGCTGCCGCTTGCATCGATCTTTATATTCGGCACAAGCAACGGATTCGCGAGTTTCTGGAATGCGCTGACCGCTCCTGAAGCTGTATTTGCACTAAAGCTTTCGCTGGTCACAAGTTTTTGGGCGACAATATTTAATGTTCTCTTCGGTCTTTTCGCGGCCTACGTTCTATCGAAATATAACTTTTGGGGGCGCAACGCATTGATCGTCACCATCTCGCTCCCGACCGCGATACCGACGGCTGTTGCCGGTTTCGCACTTCTACTTCTCTGGGGTCCTTATGGAACGCTGGGACGCCTGCTCGATCCCGAAGGGCCGCAAATAATGTTCACGGCTTTCGCGATCATTCTTGCAAATATATTCGTTACGTTCCCGCTTGCCTTCGGAGTTATCAAACCCGTCTTCGATACAATGAGTTCCTCGCTCGAAGAAGCATCGGCGACAATGGGAGCGACGCGATGGCAAACATTCTGGCACGTCACACTGCCATCACTTCGAGGAGCAATCGTCGGCGGTGCTTTGTTGACGTTCGCACGGTCGGTCGGCGAATTCGGTTCGACAATACTGGTTTCCGGCAATCTCTCATCACGAACGCAGACCGCGCCGCTATACATTTTTGCAAAATTTAACGAAGGACAGGTCGAAGCTGCGAATGCCATTGCAATTGTACTGGCATTGTTCTCATTCGCGATATTCAGCATTCTATTCTTCGCCCGCGACTGGCTTGAAGCGGAATAAATAATGACAAATAGCGACGATAAATTCGCGGCCAGAGTGCTGAACATCAGCAAGAAATTCGGCGAGACGACTGTGCTCGATAACGTGACATTTAACGTTTCCGAAGGCGAAATCATCGTTCTCCTTGGCGCGTCCGGAAGCGGCAAAACGACTATATTGCGAATTCTGGCTGGCCTGGAAGCACCGGACTCGGGCAGCATAATTCTTCACGGCAAAGATGTTACGAACCTCCCGGCCCGAATGCGCGGGACCGGGGTTATCTTCCAGGCATACGCGCTTTTCCCGAAAATGAATGTCGAGGAAAATATAGGCTACGGCCTTCGCCTGCGAAAAACCGCCAAAAGCGAGATAAAGAAAGCGGTGGATAGGTTGATCGAAATGGTCGATCTGCAAGCACATAGGAAAAAACGACCGTCTCAGCTCTCCGGCGGCCAGCAGCAACGCGTCGCCATCGCCCGTGCTCTCGCCTACGAACCCGAAGTCCTGCTTTTCGACGAGCCTTTCGGAGCGCTGGACGCCCAGATTCGCACGACGCTTCGCCGCGAAATTCGCGCGTTGCTCAAAAAAATCAACGTCCCTTCAATCTTCATCACGCACGACCAGGAAGAAGCTCTCGAACTCGGCGACCGCATTGCCGTGCTGAACGCCGGTCGACTTGAACAGATCGGTACGCCGTTCGAGGTTTACAACAAACCCGAAACGGAACATGTCGCGACATTTCTAGGCTCGGCGAACTTGCTCCCCGGCATAATCAAAGACGGGAAATTTACTTCCAACGACATATCTCTGGAGATCGATGAAGAGAATGATTTGAAAGAAGGGCAAAAAGTAAAGCTTGTGTTCCGCCCCGAAGACGTTTTTCTCCGAAAACCCGAAAATCTGACGCAGCATTACCAAAAGCTGGCGGATGGCGAGGTCGAAGAAGTGAGCTTCGTTGGTGCATTTGAACGCGTGGGCGTAAAACTATATCTGCCGGAAGCACGGCACATAATTATTACCCGCCCTAAAACGGAGACATCGGCATTTCCACTGTCGATCGGTCAGCAGGTGCCGGTCGGGCTGGTCAGATTCCGGATTTTGAAAATAACTGCCGAGTTAAGAATTATCCCTTTGGACGCATTGTCGCTGTAATCAGAATGCTCAGAGGCATCATTCAAAACTAAAGGTTATGAAAAAAATAACAATAATCGGCTGCGGAGCAAGCGGGACTTTACTTGCCGTAAATCTGCTAACAAATCCAAGCAACGCCCCGTTGACGATAAACTTAGTTGAAAAACGCTCGGCGATCGGCCGCGGTGTTGCGTATTCGACAACCGATACTGTTCATCTTCTAAATGTTCCCGCCGCAAAAATGGGAGCGTTCCCAGATGACATCGGAAATTTTTATGCTTGGCTGGCCGAAAAAGATTTTCCTTATGACGATCACGCGTTCGTGCCGAGAAAAATATATGGCACATACCTCCGCGAAACGCTTGAAATGGCCGTATTAAACAAATCGGAAAACACGCATATCAATATTATCGATGATGAAGCCGTTGATATGTCGGTGGGCTCAGCCCAATCTCAGGTAATTTTAAAGTCCGGCGAAATATTGGTATCGGACAAGGTTGTGCTCGCGTTCGGAAATTCCCTGCCGCCGCATCCTAATGTTCAGAATATGGATTTTAAGTCGGCTCCGAAGTATTTTCGTGATCAATGGAAGCCGGAAGTTTACGCAGAGATCGAAAAATCCGATTCCGTGCTGATTATCGGCACTGGCCTTTCGATGGTCGATTTAGTTATGCATTATCATGCCGTTGGCCATGAGGGAAAGATCAAAGCACTATCAACACGCGGATTACTTCCGGCCATTCACAGTTTAGGACATACGTATTCTTCATTTTATGAGGAACTAAAACCGATGACGCGGATCACCGATTTGCTTAAAGCAGTGCGGCAACACATCAAAAAAGCGGAAAGCGAAGGATCAAATTGGCGGGGTGTGATCGACAGTTTGCGTCCGCACACGCAGCAGATCTGGATCGACCTTCCGCTGTCGGAGAAGCGGTATTTTATGCAGCACCTAAGCCGCTATTGGAATGTCGCCCGGCATCGTATGCCTATGGAAGCGGCGGCCGTTTTAGATGAAATGCAGGCGGACGGAAGACTGGAGATCGTAAAAGGCCGCTTGCAAACAATTGAAGTAAATCAAAACGGAGAGTTTAAGACGGTCTTTCGATCGGACGGCATTGAAAACACAGTCATTACGAATGCGGTAATCAATTGCATCGGCTCGGAAAGCAATTTCGAAAAGTTGGATTCACCGCTCGTAAAAAGTATGATGGCACGCGGCCACATCCGGAATGACGAGCTGAATCTTGGAATTGCCGCATCACCGGACGGCCGCATAATCGACAAAACCGGAACACCATCAAATGTTCTTTTCACTCTCGGAACCGCGCTCAAAGGTACGCTCTGGGAAACGACTGCAATCCCCGAAATTCGCACGCAAGCGAAGGCTCTAGCGTTGCAATTATTGGACAAAGGTTAAACAATAGGCATAAGTAAAAGTTAATTTTCTTTCTCTGTATTTCGTTTCAAGTTCCAGGTCCCAAGTTTCAATAAAACCAACCTGAAACTTGAAACTGAAACTTGAAACACCAATGACCAACTCATTCTGCCAATTGATCACCGACGCAGCCGAATCGCACACCGACAAGATGGCGATGCAGATCATCGGCGTCGAAGGCACCGAATTTACCTTCGGCGAAATGCTAAATGCGATTCGAGGCATTGCTTACCGGCTCGAAAAAGAAGGCATCGAATTCGGCGACCGCGTAGCCTTGATCGGTGAAAATCATCCTCGATGGGCAATCGCCTATTTCGGCATTTTGTTTCGCGGGGCTGTATGCGTGCCCGTCGATCCGCACGGCGAAATCGATACGATCAAGAATTTCCTCGACAATTCCGAAGCCAAGATGGCGTTCATCGGCGAGGATTTTATTGAAACGTTTGCGAAGCTTGAACGGGAAATGCCAACAGTCGTGCTGACTAGGGCAGGACCACCTGCGTCAGCGGGTGGTACGAGCACTACCGACGAATCGACTTTGAAACCAGAAGAGATTTCAGCCAACGCTGTGAAGAAACCACCCGCTGATGCAGGTCGTTCCGACAAAAAAGAGCACGGCTCCTTCGAAGACTGGGCCTCCACGCCTCGCCCGGACGATTTCGACCAAAAACCAACTCCCGCCCAGCCCGAAGATCTTGCGGTACTGATCTACACATCCGGCACGACAGGCACGCCGAAAGGCGTTCCGCTCACACACGGCAACATTTTTTACGAAACCACAGGCTGCCAGGAAGTGATGAACATTTCTGAGCATGAAGTAGTGCTCAGCGTGCTGCCGCTGTTCCACGTATTCGCACAGGTAATAAATTTGTGGGTGATCGCGAGTGTCGGGGCGAAGGTTTGCTACGTCAAAGAACTTGCTCCTGCCGAATTGACCAAAGCTTTCGAGACGAAAGAAATTACGCTGTTAACAGGCGTTCCGCGTCTCTGGTATTTATTTCACAAGAAAATATTCGACGGAGTTGCCGCCCAACCGAAACCAGTGCAGTGGCTCTTCGCCGGTATGCTGAAAACGAACGGATTCCTCCGCGATACCTTCAAGATCAACGTCGGCAATAAACTTTTCAAAAAGGTCCACGACGGATTCGGTGGAAAGCTTAGCATTACGATCTCCGCCGGTTCCCGCTTCGACGAAAAGATCGCCCGCGATTATCATTCACTGGGTTTCACGCTCGTTCAAGGCTACGGCCTCACCGAAACGAGCGGTGCGGTGACATCGACGCGTTTCGAAGATAATGTCGTCGGATCGGTCGGCGTTGCGGTGAATTATGCGGAGATAAAGCTTGGCGAATTGAATGCTGAAGGTGCGGGCGAAGTCCTCATCAAAGGCAAAATGGTCTTCTCCGGCTATTACAAAAATCCGGAAGCAACTAAAGAAGCATTCACCGAAGACGGCTGGTTCAAATCCGGCGATCTCGGCCAACTCGACGAAAACGGCCATTTGTTCATCGTCGGTCGCTCGAAGGACGTGATCGTCCTGCCAAACGGCAAGAATATTCACCCTGAAGACCTCGAGGTCAAATACTTAAAATCGCCGCTCGTCGAAGAGCTCGCAATCCTCGGAGTTAAAGATGAATCGAGTGATCACGCGGGAGCAGAAAAGCTCGTCGCCGTCGTCGTACCCGATTTCGCGTATCTCAAAGCAAACAACATCGCCAATTCCCGCGAAGCGATCCGCTACGACCTCGATAATCTCGGCCGCTCGCTGCCGGAATACCAGCGTGTCCGCAATTACATCATCCACAGTGAACCGCTGCCGCGAACCGCGACGCGAAAGATCAAACGATTTGAATTATTGAAGCAGATCGAGAACGACGGCCTTTCCGACGACGACGCACAGCCGAAAAAGGTTATAGAACTTACCGCCGAAGATAATGCGCTGCTTGAAACTAACGCCGGTAAAGCGGTCGTATCGGCGATCCAAAAGAATGTAAAAGAGGCCGAAACTATTCACCCGTCGATGAGTCTCGAACTCGATCTCGGCCTCGATTCGCTCAGCCGTGCCGAGGTTTTCGCGTCGCTCGAACAGGCATTCAACACCGAATTCGACGGCGACGAAGCCGCCCAGGCATTGCTCGTCAGCGATCTTATCAAATTAGTTCAGGATCACGTCGGCGAAGCTGAAACCTCGACCGACATTACAAAAGACCTTAACTGGGGCAAGATCGTCCGCGAATCCGAGCCCGATTTCCCCGAAGTTCAGGGCATTTTAAAGGACGGCCCGCTTTTTCTGCCGTTCGCGTTCGCCGTTTACAAGATCTTTTACCTCATCAGCCGCGTTTTCTTCCGCCTCGAAGTCACCGGCCTAGATGAGCTGCGCAAGATGAAACGCCCGTTCCTCATCACGCCGAACCACCAGAGCTTTCTCGACCCGTTCGTGCTCACGTCGAACTACCCGTACGACATCTACAAAAGCACGTTCCACGTCGGTGCCAGCCAGTTCTTCCAAAGCAGTTTCATGCAATGGGTCGCCGGAATGCTCCGCGTCGTCCCGATCGACCCCGACACACAGCTGATGAAGGCGATGAAGGCCGGGGCCATCGGCCTGCGACACGGCAAAGTCCTCAACATCTACCCCGAAGGCGAACGCGCCTACGACGGCGAGCTCCACGACTTCAAAAAGGGTGCCGCGATCCTCGCCACCGAACTAAATCTCCCAATCCTCCCTGTCGCCATCGACGGCCTAGACAAAGTCTGGGCCAGAAACTCCTGGCGAATCCGCCCCGCCAAAGTAAAAATAAAATTCGGCAAGGCGTTCTACGCCAGCGAAGTGGTGAGCAATAAGCAATTAGCAATTAGCAGTAATGCGGATGCAACATTAGACGCCGAGTCAGTACCGCGAGCGGTAGCGACCGGGTTACCTCCACCCAACAAAGACGCGGTCGGCACGGAGCATGCCATCTCCGCCGAGCAAACATACGAACTCGTCACCGCCCACCTAAAACAAACCATCGCCGCCATGATCGAAGAAATGCGTGGTAAAATGTAGAAAACGGAGTCAAACCTATGCAAATAGTCACCCTACAAGCCCATTTCGACGGCCGCCACATCTTACTGGACGAGCCTTACGAACTCGAACCAAACACCAAATTAGTTATCAGCGTAATCGACATGAAGGACGAATCCGATTTCTGGCAGGCGGCATCTTCCTCGTCGCTCGACGATATCTGGGACAACACGGAGGACGACGTTTATGCCGAGTTACTCGAAGCCTGAAATCGTGCTTGTCAGTTATCCATTTTCGGATTTAACAGGTGCGAAAGTCAGGCCGGCAGTGGTCGTCAATGCCACCCATGCATCACAAGATTTGTTTGTCGTTGCATTAACAAGTAAGACCGGCAATTTAATGCAAGGCGAATTTGTGTTGGAAGAATGGAAAGAAGCGGGATTGAATATTGAAACGGCAATCAAGCGTGGCATTTACACAATTAAGCAATCCCTCGTCAAAAAGCGCATCGGAAAGCTCAAGGACGCGGATGCAGCACAGCTTGATGTTTCTCTGCGTGAATGGATGGATTTGATTTGATGGAAACAAAATTTGCAATCTGCGTAAAAAATGAAGACTATCCATCGTCTCTCCAATTATGGAAGGTCTATCGCGTAATTCCCGACGAAAAAGCCGCAACCCGAAAGCTGATCCGCATCGTTGACGAGTCCGGCGAAGACTACCTTTTCTCCGCCACCTATCTCGTCCCCGTCGAACTCCCGAAAGCCGCCGAAAATGCGTTGCTTGCGCTTGCGTAAATGATTCTGCAAGCATGCGATTTGTGATACGTTCTTCCTTAGATCGAAACAGGAGAACTTCATGAACACAAATACATTAAAAATTGTAGCGCTTGCTGCATTTCTTGCTCTTCTCGGTGTGGCAATTTATCTTTACCGACCGCAGCAGGAAAAGCTGGCACGCATTACCGTTGTCGGCGATTCTATGGCAAAAGTTTCGCCCGACACCGCCGTTATTACATTTTCGGTTGTCACTCAGGGCAAACAGGCCGTCGATGCCCAGCAGGAGAATGCCCGCAAGAGCGAAGCGGTGAAAAAAGCGATTGAATCGGTTTCCGCCGATTCGAAAACCGAGATTCAGACGAGCGGCTACAGCCTTAGCCCCGAACAGGACTATTATTCCGGCAAAATGCCGAAAATACTCGGCTATGAGGTGAAAAATACCATCACGGTTTCAATTGACAAGCTCGACCGCGTCGGCACAATCATCGACGCCGCGACAAATGCCGGTGCGAACAGTGTCGACGGAATCCAATTCATCGTCGGCGAAACAAGCCCGGCCCAGGGAGACGGTCTCGCACTCGCCACCAAACAGGCAATGGCAAAGACTGAATCGGTGGCAAAATCTTTGAACGGCAAGATCATCCGCGTCGTTCAAACCAGTGAGGGCAGCGTACCGGCACAGTTCATAAACGATAATTACGCCTCCAACTCCAATGCAATGATGAGTAATGTAGATCGCAAGCCAAGCTACACAACGCCTGTCCAAGCCGGTTCGCTGAATGTCAGATCACAAGTAATTCTCGTCGTCGATATATCGATTTAGGCTCTATCGCAGATTTAATTTACCCGCTTTACATTGTTCTGCGGCTACGCCGCTCGATGTGCGGAAAGGCTATGCCTTTCCGAAAGCTGCCCCCAATGATTGTTGAGGCTCCGCCTCCGGGCGGCATAGCCGCAGTTATTATAGTATGACAGACGGAAAGGCTGAGCCTTTCCACACATCGATGGGCACAGCCCAACCGATAAGCCGGCGAGGCTTTTCTTTTATTACAATTTAGGCGAAGATAAGGCTGTTAACACCAGCCTTATTTTATTTGGAGAGAACATGCGTACGAAATTTGCTTTTTTCGCCCTCTTTCTGTTTGCGGTCACTGCTGCTTTTGCCCAGACGCCGGAGCAGAAGGAGCTTGCCGAGTATATTCGTGACAATTACGATAAACGCGAGGTGATGGTGCCGATGCGGGACGGGACGCGGCTGTTTACGTCGATCTATACGCCGGAAAAGAAATCGGAGAAGTATCCGATACTGCTGAACCGCACGCCATACACGGTCGGGCCGTACGGGAAAAAGGACGGTAAGGACCAATTTAAGGAAAGGCTGGGGCCGAACGAGCTGTTTGCCCGCGAAGGCTATATTTTCGTTTACCAGGACGTTCGCGGACGGTGGATGAGCGAAGGCAAGTTCGAGGACGTGCGGCCCGACATCGCCAACAACACGCCGCTGCAGATCGACGAATCGACCGATACCTACGACACGATCGAATGGATGCTCAAAAACATCCCAAACAACAACGGCAGGGTCGGGACATACGGAATCTCGTATCCGGGATTCTACGTTTCGGCCGGCTCGATAGATTCACACCCGGCACTAAAAGCGTGCTCGCCGCAGGCGCCGGTTTCGGATTGGTTTCAGGGCGACGATATGCACCACAACGGAGCATTGTTTCTCGCCCAGAACTTTTCGTTCTTTCGCGGGTTCGGCCAGGAACGACCGGTTCCGACATCGACCAATGCGTATCTAAAACCGTGGAAGGGCCGCGAGACGCCGGACGGCTACGGCTTTTTCCTGCAGCTCGGCGGGCTGAAGGAAGTTGCCGATTATTATCAAACAGCGCTAGGCACGCGAATCAAATTTTGGGATACGATGATGGCCCATCCCAATTACGATCAGTTCTGGAAGGAACGCAATATTCTGCCGAAACTAAAGAATATTAAATGCGCGACGATGACCGTCGGCGGCTGGTACGACAATGAGGACCTTTACGGAGCTCTCAAAACCTACGAGCATATCGAGAGGCAAAATCCCGACATCTTCAATGTTCTGGTAGTCGGCCCGTGGGATCACGGCGGCTGGTCACGGGCGGACGGCGACTGGCTCGGCACCGCTTATT
>JANMSP010000040.1:0-4967 GCA_031389475.1 Pyrinomonadaceae bacterium | reverse complement strand
GGGCTGGCCAACAGCTTCATCACAACGGACCTGGCCGCCGCAGCAAAACTTCGTCGAGTTGGCGATCTCGAAGGGTCCGAAATGGTTGGAAAGCCACCTAAAGCGGGATACGACTATTCTGGGATTGAGTTTCCTTATGTGATTCCGGGCGAATCCGGTCCGTGCAAACGGCGACTCCGCAGGGATCGCCCCGATCTCGAAATAAAGGACGGGGAAACAAAAGAAAAAGCGAAGTATTTGACCTATCCGGGTGAACCGACGCACCTTTATTTTACTCCCGGAACAACGCGAGAAATGCTTGATGACGCTGCTACGCCTGTCTTGTTTGTTGAAGGCGAAAAGAAAGCTCTGGCAATGCAACGATTCGCCATCGAAGCGAAAATGAACATCGTCGTGATCGGGCTGGCAGGAGTCTGGGGGTTCCGCGGAACAATCCGAAAAACTACCGACGAACGCGGCGAACGCATTCCAGTGAAAGGGGTTATTCCTGACTTCGGTCTTATTAACTGGCGCGGGCGGGACGTCTACATCCTTTTTGATTCGAACGTCCATTCAAACGAGGGTGTTAAAGCAGCAAGGCAGAACTTGGCTAAAGAATTAGCTGACCGCAAAGCCGTTGTATTTTATGCTGACTTGCCGAAAGACTGCGATCAAAACGGCCCCGATGACTATCTGGGAAAAATCGAACGGGAAAAGGGACTGCAGGCTGCTATTACCGCTGGCAAGAAGTTAATTGAGAAAGCAAAGCCTGCCACCTTTACGAAAACTCCACAGTCGGAGCTGCTGCTTTCGATCGCGGAAGATGTTTTTCTGTTTCATACTCCGGATGAAGAATGTTTTGCTTCAATTGAGGTTGCGGGCCATGTAGAAACACGGCGACTAAACGAGAAGGTAACACGAGATTACCTAGCCCGCCGATACTACGAGCTAGACGGCAAACCCCCTTCATCGCAAGCACTCCAAGACGCTCTCGGCGTTCTTAGCGGACGAGCCCAATTCGACGGGCCGAGTATCGCAGTCCATGTCCGATATGCATCACACGGCGGAAATATTTACGTTGATCTCTGCAATGATGATTGGGAAGTTCTGGAAATTCGGAAGGACGGCTTTTCAATTATCGAAGCTAAAGACGCCCCGATTCGTTTCAGACGAACAAAAGGCATGCGCCCGCTTCCGACGCCCCATAAAAAAGGAAATGCCGCCGCCATAAAGCCTTTTCTCAATCTTGGTGACGTTGGTGATGAAAGTGACGTTGGTGACGTTTGTTTCCAATTGATTCTAAGTTGGCTTGTTGCTTGTTTCCGTCCCGACTTCCCGTTTCCAATAATGATTATTACCGGACCTCCGGGAACCGCAAAGACAACCGCTACGCGAGTTTTGAAGGATCTGATTGATCCAAGTGTGACTCCACACCGTTCCTGTCCGCGCGATGATCGTGATTTGATCATTGGAGCCACGAATGCGTGGGTCTGCTCCTTCGACAATGTTTCGACCATCCCGGATTGGTTGTCTGACGGGTTTTGCCGTATTGCGACTGGCGGCGGTTTTGCTACACGCACTCTGTACGAAAACGATGGCGAAACGATCTTCGACGCTAAACGCCCGATTATCCTGAACGGTATCGGAGGCTTCGCGTCAAGGTCTGACCTTATAGACCGTTCCGTTGTTATCGAACTTCGCCCAATCGAGAAAAATGGCCGTAAATCGGAGCGTGAGTTTTGGGCCGACTACGAAGCAACGAAGGCCGATATATTTTCAGGACTTGTTGCTGCGGTTTCTGTTGCATTAAACAATATTGAGAGTGTAAATCTAGAAGAATCGCCGCGAATGGCTGATTTCGCCGAATGGGCAACGGCGGCGGAAAGCGGCTTTGGGTTTAAGCCTGGATCGTTTCTCAAGGCATACGCTCAGAATCGCGACGGTTCGCACTCGATAGTGTTAGAAGGGTCAACACTCGCCGAAGTTCTGCAAGAATATTGTGTTGCTTACAATCCTGTCAATCGGGAGATTCTGTTAAAGGATTTTCTATCAGACCTCAAAAAGCAAGCTGACTACGACGCCAACAATTTGCGAACAAAGCGGAAGGACTTTCCAAAATCTTCCAAAGGCTTACGCGGCGAGTTGCAGCGGCTTGACCCGAATCTCCGCGAAATTGGGATTACCATTGATTTTCTCGGACGCACCGGATCGACCGCCCGACTCGGAGCATCGATCAAAATAGATTACATAGGTAATCAACGTCACAAACATCACCAACGTCACAACCCCCCAAATAATAAGGGTGAAAGCTGTGACGTTGGCAGTGACGTTCAACAATCCGCCCAACAATCAAACATCACAAACGTCACAAATCAGCATTCAAACGTCACAGAGACTAACCCGCCTATTGAGAATAAGTTACAGCCGAAAGGTGACGTTAGTGACGTTAGTGACGTTGATTTACGGGCTAATTCTAGTAGCCGTATGAAAGGAAAATGCGACTGCGGAGAGATCGGTTACGTCGGTTGGGATTGTGCCGAATGCGGCCTAGCTATCATAGGAGAATTTTAATGGAAGAGCCGGAAGAAACTGACGAAGAAATTGAATTGGCGGAAGCCGAAGCAATACAAATGGAGGGATGCAGACTGCTATGAAAACCAAAGAATTAAAAGAATTTCCAATTGCACTCACCGCCGACGGCAGGCCATTCAATCATGTCGCGATCTACTACTTCTTTGACGGCGAGCAAATTCGGTCCACTGAGCGTTTTCGACGTTAGGACGCCGAGAACATTGGCAGCATGGGTTACCGCAAAGCAAGGATCGACACTTTGCGAACGAATAAGGATGACGCCCTTGCCGATGCTCAAAAACATTACCTCGATCAAATCGAAACATTTCGAAACAAAATCAGGGAGTTTGAGGCTGAGAAAGCACCGGCAACACGAAGCTTGAAAGCCATTCTAATGGCGGGATGAATAAAAAAAAGGAGATAACGATGTTTATTGACGGAACAGAAGAGCGGTTTGACACCGAAATACATAAGGCATACAGCGCATACGATATAACTCTCGACCGACTGGAAGCCGCTCACACGGAATTCAACGAAGGCAGAATAACCGGCGAAGCTTTCCAGTCCGCATTAGCCGGGCATTCATTATCAGCAGAAAAGGTTATTTCACTTCAAGGAGAATAAAAAATGAGCAACGCATACGCACTTAGTTCAAAAGCAAAAAACGACCAACGCCAGCGAATTATTGATCACAACCAGCAGCAGGAGCAAGAACGCCTTGCACAACTAGCCCGCGACAGATCGAACGCGGAAACCCGCCGAAAATATCTCGCTGGACTCGATGCCGAAAAAGCCGAAAAACGAAAGCTACATGACATCGCGACCGACTTGGAACTGGAACCGCAAAAACAAACCCTGCGGCGGCAATGGCTGGTCGATCACCCGGGTAAGACATCCGCTCAATTCGAGTCGGGAGCATGGCCGCTACTTCGCGAAAACCTGATCACCGAACGCACGCAGCGGGCATATGAAGCAACTTCAGAAGAAATACAAAACCGCATGAGCGGCGCACTTTCATTTTAAGGAGAAAAACAATGACAAAAGCGGAATTAAATCTATTCATTCAGGACGTTGAACGCGATCCCAGATTAACGCCCGAACAGAAAACCGAACAAACAAACCGGCTCCACACCGAATATTCCAGTTCGCCGAACATGGCGAAAAGGCACATGGATCTTCGCTATCGGGGCGTGACTGAAAGAAGCCAAGAGACACGATGACAACAAACTTAGAACAAACTAAGAAACGGCCAATTTCACCGGGCAATAAAATCGGTAATCGGTTTAAGCCCGGCGAAAGCGGCAACCCGGCCGGACGGCCTGTTGGTACGAAAAACGTCTCGACAATTCTTCGCGAAATGCTGGAACGTCTCGCACCCGACGAGATAACAAATATGAAACTCGTCAAAGCTTTTGTTATCGGGAAAAAGGTGACAAATGCCGACGTTCTGGCCGCGTGCCTGCTGAAGCTTGCGATAGTGGACGGCGAACTTCCGGCGATTCGCGAGATCATCGACCGGCTGGACGGAAAGCCCAAGCAATCGCTCGACCTCGGCAACGAAAACGGCCCGTTGACGATCACTTTTGATTTTCATTCAAACGCCAAACTTATAGAAAATGAATAACCAGCAAATCAGGTATCAAAGGCCGCAGCTTGCGAATTACCAGCTTGACGCCATCTTTTGTGATGAGCGTTACGGAATCGTCGAAGCGTCCACTAAGAGCGGTAAAACCGCCGGCTGCCTGGTCTGGCTGATAGAGCGTTCCTTGCAGGGACTGGCCGGGCAGGATCGATGGTGGATCGCGCCGGTCTATCCGCAGGCAAAGATCGCTTTCAGGCGGCTGAAAGCGGGACTTCCGGCGGCCGCTTATTCAGCGAATGAAAGCGATTTAACCCTTACTCTGATTAATAACGCCCGAATCGTCTGCAAATCCGCCGAGAAGCCCGACAACCTTTACGGTGAAGATGTCTTTGATGCGGTAATGGATGAAGCATCGAGAACCCGCGAAGAAGCCTTTTACGCTATCCGGTCCACACTGACCGCGACAAAAGGATCACTGAGAGCGATCGGCAACGTGAAGGGGCGAAAGAATTGGTTTTATCGTCTTGCCCGGCGTGCGGAGTCAGGCGAGAAAGGAATGCACTACGCCAAGATCACCGCTTATGACGCGATTGATGCGGGGATTCTGTCGCATGACGAGATCGAAGACGCCCGGCACCAACTGCCCGAAAACGTATTTCGCGAGCTTTATATGGCGGAGGCGTCCGACGATGAAGGTAATCCGTTCGGCATGATAGCCATTCAGGACTGCATTACGCCGCTATCGACTGAGAAACGGGTGGTATAGGCGTATTGGGTGGTCGATACCACGGTTGGGACGGTAAATAGCCCTTGATACTCGTCGTCATTGCCGACT
>JANMSP010000519.1:0-5532 GCA_031389475.1 Pyrinomonadaceae bacterium | reverse complement strand
AGCCCAGGTCGTCGAAGCGCTGAACAATCTCGGAGTCCGCGTCGTCACCTTGCCGAGCTTCGTCGCGAAACATCCGTTTCGCATAACCGTCCCCGACCACGTCGTAAAACAGGCAGTAAATTTCTACACAAGATCGCAATGAATACCGACCCGCAGATTCTCTCAACAGAAACATTATATAAAGGCAGGATTTTCGATGTGCTGCTCGCCGACATTCGCGAGGGTGATGCCCGATACAGCCGCGAGATCGTGACGCATCATGGGAGTGCGGTGATCGTTCCGGTTTTTGATGATAATACGGTGGCGCTCGTGCGGCAGTACCGGCATCCGGCCGGGAAATATCTGCTCGAAATTCCCGCCGGGAGTTTGAATGAAGGCGAAGACCCGATGCTGGGTGCCGCCCGCGAGCTCGAAGAAGAGATCGGCGTCACCGCTGCTAAAATAGAAAAGCTGACCGAATTCTACGTCTCTCCCGGCTTCCTCACCGAGAAAATGCACCTCTTCCTCGCCACCGGCCTGACCGAAACCGCCCAACAGCTCGAAGGCGACGAGATCCTCACCATCCACCGCTACACATTCGACCAACTCTCCGCCATGATCCAAACCAACGAAATCGAAGACGCCAAAACAATAATCGGCATCACCATGTCCGCCGCCCGTTTATCGCGATAGTCCGCTCAATCAAAATTTGGCTTCGGTAATCCGTCCACTATCTCGACGGTTTGGGTGCTGACGTTGACGATGCTGAGGAGCAGATCGAGAATATAGCGGTCGTTTCCGGTTTCTTCGGACCAGTTGTTCGGGTCGTTGGTTATTTGGCTGGCCGGGTCTGTTTTGACGGCGTAGCGTTCCATTATCCATTCGATGGCGGATTTGCCGTTGATGACGTATTTGTACGCGTCGGCGGGGATGTTCGAGACGGTTATCGAGCCGTTGTAGATGATGGTGTCCTTGCGGTCTTTGGCGGGGAACCGCATTTTTCCGACGCGGAAGCTGCCGGTTTCATCGCCGGTGACGGTAACGTCCGGGTGCGGGGCGACCGATTCGTATTCGAGGTGAAGTTTCGCGAGGTTTCGCCCGGCTTTGGCAAAGGCGACGAAGTCCTTCAGCTCATCGACCAGCGGGATGCGGGGAAGCATTTTCTTGAGGTCGTTGGCGAACTTCACGCGGTATTCGGGACTGTGGAGAAAGCCGTAAACGTAATAGAAAATATCTTCCTTCTTAATCGAAACGCCGTATTGTTCCTTCGCCCGCTTCGCAATAAAGTCGCTCACCCCATCACGCCGGACATACTGCGGCTCGCCCGCCGTATCGAACAAAGTCGGAGTGTCGGGCCGATCTAATTCGTAATAATAGAGCGGAAAGCATTGGGACTTACTATTTATTTCGAGATCAGGAATTTGACGAGTGATAATCGCGGAGAAGTCTGTTGTTGTTCCGCTTCCAGGCAAGCAGATAAGAAGATTATTAGCGTGACCTTTTGGGAATAATCTCGGAATCTGATACGGACGGTGATTCAACGCTCCGCTAAAATAAAGCCATTCTTTCACAAATGGTCGATACATACTCTGAACTACGTTCGTATCTGAGAATTCGATCTTATGTCCGCGTTCAAAACGGTCGATTAGACTGCTTGACCATTTGATTTGTTTCTCGTCTTTCTCAATGAAATCCCCGACAGACTCGCCAGTTTCTATCTTCGCAGCAAAATCGTCGAGTTGGTTATTGAATAATTCGACAAACAATCCGACATTTTGCTTTAGTTGTTGCGAAGAGAAGTTGTACACCCACGCGTCACGATTTGTTTGAACTCCACAAGAATGCCCTAAAAAAATGGAATTATTGGCTTCTTCAAATTTCTTGGTTGAACCAAGCGGAAAAAGATCTTGAAATGATTCATTTCGGTGACTAATCCAGTCTCCTTCTTTATTCGGTTCGAGAATTGTCCACGAGAACGAGGTTTTCTCTACGGATTTGAACTGCTGAACTAATGAAAGCTTGTCTTCCCGTTTTAAGTAATCGCCGATGTCATGGTAATAGATAATGGCTTTCTCTTCGGTTTTTCTCTGTTTCGGCTTCTTGACGAGTAGCGTAATGGCGATTGGTGTACGCGAACCGGACCCAAATATCTTTCCGCCTTCTTTTCTGGACAGTTCCCCGCTTGTACGTTGGTTTCCACGAAGATTGAACACGTATATCGAAGAGAACTCTTTTTCAAGCGATTTGCGAAAGCCGTCTTGTGCGTTGCCGTCGATCCATGAGCCGTTACTGACGAAGCAGATCACGCCGCCGTTGTCGTCAAGCCGATCCGCACTCCAGCGAAATGCCTTGAAGTAAGAATCATACAGAGAGTTTTTGTTGGTCGCCGATGTCAGCTTGGCGTATGTATCGGAAATGCGGTCATCGAGACGTTCGTACTTTTGATTCTGCGCGTTGTCATTGGCGGAACGCTGGCCGACGGAATATGGCGGATTGCCGAAAATTACTTTTAGCGGGGCGTCTTTTTGGCGTTCGACGCGTTCGGAGTTTTGTTTGAAGCCGTTGCCCTTCATTTCGGTTTGCGCACCTTCTTCGCCAAGCTGGAATGTGTCGGTGAGGCAGATGCCTTCGAAGGGGACATATCGCGCATCCGAAAATTACTCTTGCCGAGCGGCGAAGCTCTGCTTCGCCGTGGCATCTACAACTTCTTCGAGGCTATGCCTCCCAGCGGCGGCTGAGCCGCGAGGATCATTAAGGGTATCTTCCGGAAAAGCATAGCTTTTCCGCTCGGCGAGAGGAGAAGACGGAGGCAGAGCAGAGCTTTTCTGATCGGCGAGGGGCGAAGCCGAAGAAGAGCCGGCCATTGCGTCGTGGTAGGCGTTTTCGATGTTGACGGCGGCGATGTAATAGGCAAGCAGGACGATCTCGTTGGCGAATATCTCGTGTTTGTATTTGTGCGGCAATGCTTCGCGGTCGATAAGTCCGCTTTGGATGAGACGCGTGATAAATGTGCCTGTACCGGTAAATGGGTCGAGGATATGAACATCGCGGTCAGCCAGTTTGCGGCCGAACTCCTTTTGCAAAACGTCATTGACCGAATGAATGATGAAATCGACGACCTCGACCGGCGTATAAACAATGCCGAGGCGTTCGACCATCTTCGGGAAGGCAATCTTGAAGAAGTTGTCGTAAAGGCGGACGACCACGGCCTGCTTTGCCGCCGGGTTATCGAGGTCTTTGACGATGCGGCGGACGAAATCGTAAAACCTCTGAAACGTCTCGTGTTCCCCGGCGTCACCTTCGCGGTCGAGAATGTCCAGCATCGATTGCATCGAAACCGAAACGGGATTGCTTTTGATAAACGAATAGCCTTCGAACAACGCATCGAAAACCGGTCGCGTGATGATGTGTTGCGAAAGCATATCGATGGCTTCATCATCGGTGATCGAGGGATTGATGTTCTTCCGCAGCCCGGCCACAAAATCTGCAAAGGCTTCGGCATGTTCGCCGCCCTGCGCAATAAGGCGTTTGATGCGTTCGACCTGGCGAACGGCAATATCACCGACGCTTTTCGCCCATTGCTCCCAATAATGGCGGTCACCGACCTTTTTGACCATGCGGGCAAAAACGACGCCCTGAAGCTCTACGAACTGGAGACGAAGCTGGTTGATCTGTTTGGTTGCGGCCTCGGTTACGTCGTGATCGCCGCGGCTCGTCGGCTGTCCGTTCTCGAACGACGTTTCGGGAGCACCGACAACGATCTGGTCCGGTTTATGTTTATTAAGCGCGATCTTGTTGACGGTCGCGTTAAATCTGTCATCGTGAGCGCGAAGAGCATTCAGGACCGTCCAGACGACTTTGTAGCGTTCGTTGGTATCGAGAGCTTTCTCGGCCTCGATTTCGGACGGAACTATGATCGGGATGATGATGTACCCGAACTTTTTGCCGGGTGCGAGACGCATGACGCGCCCGACGCTCTGAACAACATCGACCTGCGAATTGCGGGCGGCAAGGAACATTACCGCATCGAGCGACGGCACATCCACGCCTTCACTAAGGCAGCGGACATTTGTAAGCACGCGGCACTCGCCGGGTTCGGTTTCCTGCTTGAGCCAATCGAGCAAACGGTCGCGTTCGGGCGCGGCGAACGTACCGTCTATGTGCTGTGCCGAAACTTTGACCATCTCATTCTGTTTGTCGGCGGGCAGCGATTCAATATAGGCGGTCGTTCCGTCGTTGAAGACATTGGTTATAGCTTTTGACGCCGTGATCTTCGGACAGAACGCGACGGCCCGCCGCATCGGACTAGGATCGACCGATTTAGCAACGCCATCATCGCCGATGAACTGTTTGGAAAGCGCGTTAATACAGCCGATAAGCTTTGGAATGTCGTCGGTTTCGATCTTGCCTTCGGTATCAGACAAGGCTCTTTGCACGGCGGGCGGAACGTCTTCTTCACGAAGAGTAAGGATGAGAACCTTGTAATCGGTAAGCAGCTCGCGTTCAACCGCTTCACCGAAACCGATGCGGTAAATCTCGCCGCCGAAGTGTTCTTCGCTGTCCATCGACCAAACGATTGCCTCGGCGAGAGCGGCTTTGCCTTTGGAATCGTCGCTATAAAGGCGCGGAGTCGCGGTCATGTAAAGGCGTTTCTTCGCCTTGATGAAATCGTTGTTGTGGACTTTAGTAAAAGCCGATTCGTCTTCGCCGTCAAGCTGAACACCGGTCGTGCGGTGAGCTTCGTCACAGATGATAAGGTCGAATTCACCGAAGCCGAGTGGAAGCAATGCTTGCTGCGCTTTCGCGATAACTTCGATTGACTGATAGGTAGAGAAGACGACCGTCATGCCCGACTGCTCTTTGGAACGGGCGAATTTTACCTGCTTGGTTATCTCCAAAATATCCGTAGAGGCAGGCAAGGCGAGATCGGTAACCGAAAAGCTGTCGGTGTCTTCGTTCTTCTTTTTCTGTTGGGAAACTTTCGGGTCCGAACAAATGCAGATCGGATGGATTGCTTCGAGAGCATCACCCGTCCATGCGCGGAGCGTTTGGGCAAGCAGCGAGATCGAAGGAACGAGGAAGAGAATAAAACCTTTACCGCCCGTTTCTTTTTCCGCGATGCGTAAAGAAGTAAATGTTTTGCCGGTGCCGCAAGCCATTATGAGCTTTCCGCGATCATGATCGGCGAAATGCTCATGAGTTTTTTCGACGGCGAACTTTTGATGGTCTTTAATGACTTTTGCTTCGATTAGCGCGTCTTTTCCGTGAACTTCGCGCTCAAGCTTATCCCAATCCACCGGTGACTGCCGCAAATCGCTGAGGCCGATGCGATTAACTCGCGGCGATTGATTGCGGATGGCCTGTTCAGCATTGCTTCCCCAATTATTTGTAGTCGATATCCATAAACGGTGAGAGAATGCGCGTGTAAGAAAATCCTCGTCTTTGAACGACCGGCCAGACGTAGTGACGAAAGAATCGACGTGCGATTTATCCATTCGTGCGCTTTCGGCATAGAACTTACATTGGATCGCCCAATATTCGCCGGAATATGTC
>JANMSP010000499.1:0-5413 GCA_031389475.1 Pyrinomonadaceae bacterium | reverse complement strand
ATAAATCTGCATCCGCTTGCGCCGGAAGAGGAATCGCAGGGCGCACTGGAATTGATCTACGAATTGCAACAGGATCTGGCTGAGATCACGGGGCTTCCCGGCGTTTCTTTGCAGCCGGCCGCAGGTGCTCAGGGGGAGATGACCGGGGTTATGCTGATCGTCGTCGTGACGGAAGCTATTTCCTTTGGCTTGCTCAAATCGCCGGGCGATTGCGGTGCGGATATAGTCGTCGCCGAAGGCCAATCCTTCGGTATTCCGATGAGCTTCGGCGGACCGCATCTTGGGCTTTTTGCAACGCGTGAGAAATTCGTTCGTAACATGCCTGGACGCCTCTGCGGAGTTGCCTACGACAAAAACGGAAACCGCGGTTTCGTGCTCACGCTTTCGACCCGGGAACAGCACATCCGCCGCGAAAAAGCGACCTCGAACATCTGCACCAATCAAGGCCTGATCGCCCTCGCCGCCACCATTTATATGGAAACGATGGGCAAGAAAGGCTTGCAGGAAGTCGCTATGCAAAACGCTCAGAAAGCAGCGTATGCCGCCCGTGAGATTTCCAGAATCGATGGTTTCGAGGTGGCGTTCACCGCACCAAAATTTAACGAGTTTGTAGTACGTTCGGTGAAACCGGCAGCGGAAACGCTGCATAAACTCCGCGAAATAAACGGGATAGTAGGTGGTCTGGCTCTGTCGAAATATTATGCGGATCGTCCAAACGAATTTTTGGTTTGCGTCACTGAAACAATGACGAAGGGCCGAATCGACGAACTTGTAAAAGGACTTTCCGCAACGAAGTAATACAATGATTTTTGGTGTGCCGGAAATTCTCATTTGTCTGGTTCCGTTTATGTTGATCTCGTTGGTGGTTGTGTTGAGATTAGCCGCTCAAAACAAATGGCTCGACCGCGAAAGGCACGTCAAGAAATGTCCTAATTGCCAGAAGCTACTGAATACCGAAGCTTACGTCTGCCGATTTTGTAAGCGAGATCTGGTTAACCAGATAAATTAGTCTGTAATAGTTATTTGTATGACGATCAAAAAAGTTACACAGCATCCTTCTCAAAACGAATCATTGATATTCGAGCGTTCGCAGACAGGACGCGTCGGCTACCGGCTGCCGAAATTAGACGTTGAAGAAACGAGCTTGGACGATCTGCTGCCGGCGGAACTGCAAAGAACTGACGATCTCGACGGAGTGCCGGAAGTTTCTGAAGTCGATGTGATTCGGCATTTTACGCGAATTTCGACTTGGAATTACTCGATCGATCTGGGAATGTATCCGCTCGGTTCTTGCACGATGAAGTACAATTCGCGGCTCAATGAAAAAGTCGCCCGGATTGCCGGATTCACGAATCTCCACCCGCTTGCGCCTGAAGAGGAATCACAGGGAGCTCTTGAACTTATCTACGAATTGCAACAGGATTTGGCGGAAATTACGGGGCTTCCGGGCGTTTCTTTGCAACCGGCCGCAGGTGCTCAGGGCGAGATGACCGGCGTTATGCTGATTCGTGCTTTTCTTGACAAACGGGATGGCGAGGCCTCGAAAGACCGCCGCGTAATGTTGATTCCCGACTCCGCTCACGGCACAAATCCGGCTTCTGCGGCCATGGCGGGATTTTCGGTGAAAACCATCCGCTCGACTGCCGAAGGCCTGACCGACATGGAGCATCTGAAAATGCTTTGCGACGAAGGCGGCGTTGCCGGCTTAATGCTGACCAATCCGAACACGGTCGGAATTTTCGAGAAAAATATTAAGGAAATTTGCGAGACCATCCACGCCGCCGGCGGCTTGGTTTACATGGACGGCGCAAATATGAATGCCCTTGTCGGTATCGCGCGTCCCGGCGATATGGGCGTTGATGTGATCCATTTAAATCTACACAAAACCTTCTCGACACCTCACGGCGGCGGCGGTCCCGGCTGCGGGCCGTGTTTATGCACAGCCGATCTGGAACCGTTTTTGCCGACTCCTCGTGTGGTAAAGGCGGAAACACGACCGGTAGGAAGTGTGTCTGAGCCGCATATTAAATACCGTCTCGATTTCGACCGACCTGATTCGATCGGGCGTGTCAAAGCGTTTTACGGCAACTTTGGAATGATGATCCGTGCGCTGTCCTACATTTACACGCACGGCGCCGAAGGTTTAAAAGAAGCGACCGAAGCGGCGGTATTGAATGCCCGTTATGTCTCTTATGCTTTGGGTGCGGATTTTGACAAGCCGTTTGCGGCTGACCCGATGCATGAGGTCGTTTTTTCGCACAAAAAACAGTCGCGAAAAGGCGTCCATACGCTCGACATTGCAAAACGCCTTATCGATTACGGCTTTCACCCAATGACGATCTACTTTCCGCTCGTCGTTGAAGGCGCGATGCTCATCGAACCAACCGAATCAGTTGGCCGCCAGGATCTTGACGCCTTTGTCGAAGCGATGAAGGACATCGACAAAGAAGCTCAGGAAAACCCGCAGCTCGTCATCGACGCCCCGCATTCAACCCGAATCGGCCGCCTCGACGAAGCCGCCGCCGCCCGAAAACCGGTGCTGCGATGGAAGCCCGATATTGACGTGATGTCATCGAGGGCATAAATTCGCAAATTAAAGTTGACTCATCCTCTGCTAATTAACAAATCTATGAAATACAAGTATTCCCAAACCTCTACAAATCATTTTTCGCTTATTCATTTTTTTAGAGTGGCTGTAATTTTAGCCATTACTCTCTTTTCCGCTAACATTTCAAACTCCCAAAAGCTCGATAAGATCGACCGTCAACGGGCGAAGGACATGCTGAATGCGGTAAAAAATGAAATAAAGGACAAATACTATGACCCGAAATACCATGGCATTGATCTTGACACCCGCTTTTCGGTCGCAAGTGAAAAAATAGATAGTGCGACTTCGCTTGGGCAGACGTTTGGAATTATTGCGCAGACAGTTATCGAATTGAACGATTCGCACACTACTTTTTACCCTCCGTCACGGCCAGCTAGATTCGAGTACGGCTGGCGGCTGCGGATGATCGGCGATAAATGCTTTGTAATTGCCGTCAGGCCTAAAAGCGATGCCGAAAAACAGGGTTTGAAGATTGGTGACGAGGTTCTTTCAATCGAAAACTTCCGTCCGAACCGTAAGGAAATGTGGAAGATCAATTATTATTATAATCTTCTCAGTCCCCGTAATGGATTAAAACTGATTGTTCAGAGCCCTGATTCGAAAGAACCCCGCGAACTAAACATCGCGTCCAAAGTAACGCCGTCTAAGTCTGTTTTAAATATTGAGGATCTGATCCGTCAATTTGAGCTCAATGATGCTGACACGATAGAACATCGCTTCGTGCGGCTCGGCAATACTACCGTGTGGAGGCTGCCCACTTTTTCAGTCGAGCCTGAATCGATTGACGGCATTATGCAGGGCCGCATAAACCAATCCGCAAATCTAGTCCTCGATTTACGCGGCAATGGCGGCGGCTATGTGGTCACACTGGAACGCCTTGCAGGTTATTTCGTGGACAAAGACACAAAGATAGCCGACCTGAAAGGACGTAAGGATATGAAACCCCAAATGGCTAAGACCAAGGGCAAAGATGTTTACCGTGGTAAGCTTATCGTACTTACTGACGCCAATTCAGGTTCCGCTTCCGAGATTTTCGCCCGCTTTGTTCAGATCGAACAACGTGGAATAGTGATCGGCGATCAGTCGGCCGGGGCTGTGATGCAATCCCGCGGAATTCCAATGGAAATGGGTGTCGACCGTATCGTTCCCTATGGAATGAGTATGACGAACGCTGACGTAATAATGACCGACGGCGTTAGCCTGGAACATATTGGCGTAACGCCCCAATACAAGATGCTCCTCACCGGTGCTGATCTGGCGGCTCAACGTGACCCGGTTCTGGCGGCCGCATTAAAGCTTTTGGGACAGGACGTAAAGGCCGAAGACACCGGTAAATATTTTCCGTTTGATTGGGACAAGGTAGATTAAATCAGCGGACAAAAACGACAACGCAATTGCGTGATGCGTACTTGGCTTTCTTGTTGACTCGTTTTTTTTGAAATAAATATCCGCCTTGTTATTGTAACTCCAAAACAGGAAAAAATAGATATGCCTTGATTACCCCTAGTAACTTATCTTTACCATTATCAGTCCTCGGATTTTTGCATGTTAGTCAGTGCCAATCTCTTTACGGCATTACCATTTTCGATGTGTTGCTCAACGATTTCCGCGACCTCTTCAGGCTGAACCTGAGCGTACCAAACGTTTTCTGGATAAACTAATACCGCCGGGCCGATCGAGCAGAATCCTACGGAGCCGCAATCGGATAATAAGACCGTGCCGTTCGGGTTGCGGCCTTTCGATTCTTTTCCGTATCGTAAATTTCGTGCCGCCAATTCCTTTTCAAATGCCGCCTTTACTTCTGCGCTTCCCGCCGCCGTGCAGGACTTTCCATTGCAGACAAAGATATGATGCTTAATTTCCGCTTGTGCTACGGGTGCTAGCTTTTTAAGCTGGTCGCGGTCGTCGATAAATTTTCTGTTACTCATCATTAATATTTTGCCACGAATCGGCCGCGATTGACATCGAATGTAATCGGGTTTGTGCTAATATTCAGGGTTAGCCCTGGCAATTTTTGCAATTTTTCAACATGGCAGTCGGCATCATTATTCATATCTCGGTCGGGTCCGAAAAGCGCACCGAGTTTTTTACGGAAGACCATCTGCGGATCGGCTCGGATGAAACAAGCGACCTCCAAATTCACACCAAACAGCTTGAGAACGTCGGAATGTGGATTGAATTGGAGAACACCGACGGCGTCTTCCGAATTACAAATTTCGATCCTTCGCTTAAATTCACGATAAACAGCAAGCCGATTCGCCGGTTTATCGCGATCACTGACGGCGATCTGTTAAAGATCGAACAGACGGATATTTCCTTCTCGTTTTTTGCTCTCGCGTCCAAACCGTCGCTGATAACAACGAATCGCGATCAGCCGCACATTGCACAGTTTATAGAAGAAGCCGCTCTCGAATCGGCGGTTTCACCGAAACGGGACGATGCGAAAGCGTTTCTACGCGAGTTTTCGCGTGAATTGATGCGCGAGGTTAGCTGGACGACAAAGGCGATCACCTTTGTCCTGGCCATCGGATTTATTTCCGGGGTCTTGTATCTTGGTTTTGCGGTAAACAAAGAGTTAAAAGAAGGCCGCGAGCAGGCAGAACGTCAGAATAATATAATTGAGAAGTTGGAGAAGCAGCTGGGCCTGACGAACGATCAGATCGGCGAACTCGATAAAGCTAACAAGGACATTATCAAAACGGTGTCGCTGGCTCAAAATCTTCGCGTCGATTACGGCAATGGCGTTTGTTTGATCGTGGGTGTTTACGATCTGGTCGAGCGTAAATCCGGGAAGACGCTGCGTTA
>JANMSP010000450.1:0-3563 GCA_031389475.1 Pyrinomonadaceae bacterium | reverse complement strand
CCGATGTCCAAGCGTAAATTGATAATCGGCACGCGCGGTAGCGAGCTTGCCATGTGGCAAAGCAACTTCGTCGCGGCCGGGTTGGAATCGTTTTTTCCTGAGTTAATTCTCGAAATAAAGGTGATCCAGACGACCGGCGACAAAATGCTGGAGGTAGCCCTTTCGGAAATAGGCGATAAGGGATTGTTTACCAAGCAGATCGAGACCGCGCTTTTAGATGGGGAAATCGATATAGCGGTACACAGTTTGAAGGATTTGCAAACGGTTCAACCGGAAGGGCTGACTATCGGGGCCGTTTTGGAAAGGGAAGTTTCGAACGACGTTCTGATCTCGCAAAAATACGATTCGATAGACGATCTGCCGCACGGGGCAAAGGTAGCCACTGGAAGTTTGCGCCGCCGCAGCCAGCTGCTGCACTATCGCCCCGATCTGCAGATATTCGATATTCGCGGGAATGTTCCGACGCGGCTCAAAAAATTTGCTGTATCAAATTTGGAGGCAATGATTCTGGCATATGCCGGGCTTCATCGGCTCGGCCTCGATGAACACATAAAGCAGATTATTCCGTTTAAAATTATGCTGCCTGCGGTGGGGCAGGGAGCGGTTGCGGTGGAGATCAGGGACATCGATGCTGAAACGCGGGAATTTGTTGAGAAACTCGGACACAAGGATACGGACACTTGCGTGACCGCTGAACGAAGCTTTCTTAGAGCGCTCGAAGGCGGTTGCCAAGTGCCGATCGGAGCGGCGGCGCGACTCGAAGATGGAATAATTCATCTCGAAGGGATGGCTGGGAATTTGGACGGAACGATAAATTTGCGCGAATCGTTAAGCGGGCCGGAAGCGGACGCGGAAACTATCGGAAGGCGGCTCGGCCTGATTCTGATCGAACGCGGAGCCGATGATCTTCTTGCGGATACACGAAATGCGGTTGAAGCCGGAGAAATTGCGGATTCGATAAAAAGCCGAACTATGCTTGTTATCAGGCAATCCGATGATTTTAGTTCTTTCTTAGTGCAAAGCGGATTCGAGGTCCTGAACCTTCCGCTTATCCACACTGAACCCGTTGAAGATTTGATTGAACTACGGGGAAAACTCGAGCAACACGACCAATACGAAGGTATATTTCTGACGAGTCCGGTCGCCGCAGGGATTTTTCTGGAGCAAATAAATTATACGGAGAAGTTCAATGGAAAAGTGTATGTTTTAGGAGAAAGAACAAAAAGCCTTTTCGACGATACCAACTTTGAGGTAGTTTTTTCGAAGGATGCGAACACGGCGGAGGAATTCATAGGTTCTTTCGAAATGGAGGAGTTCACCGGCAAAAATTTCCTTTTCATTCGCGGCGACAAAAGTATGAGGACAATTCCGTGGCTGCTGCGAACATCAGCGGTTGTCGATGAGATTGTCGTTTACAAGACGGCCGAGAATGCGGTTTCCGGCGAAACGGTTCGCTCTATAGAGGCAAAAATCGAGCGTGGCGAAATAGATTGGTTATGTTTTTTCAGCCCGTCAGCCATTGATGCGTTTGTCAATCTATTTAGCTCCGAACAGGCGAAAACAATAAATACCGCCGTAATCGGGGAGACAACCGCAAATCGTGCGCGGGAAACCGGCATGAATTTGCAGCTTATATCGAAGAAGGCCAACGTCGCGGATTTCGCGAACAGTCTGGCTGAGCAAGTGAAAAAAAGTGGTTAAAGATTCTATTTTTCTCAGGGCCTGCAAAAGCTTGAAAACGGAGCGGACGCCGGTATGGATAATGCGCCAGGCAGGCCGCTACCTGCCCGAATACAGAGCGATTCGCGAGAAAACCGATTTTCTGACGTTATGCAAGACACCGGAACTCGCCAGCGAAGTAACCGTGCAGCCGATCGATATTATCGGCGTGGACGCGGCGATCCTGTTTTCCGATATTTTGGTGATTCCCGAAGCAATGGGAATGAAGCTGGAAGTGCTCGAATCAAAAGGGCCTGTCTTCGATTCTCCCCTTCGAGATTTGGCTGCGATTCGTTCACTAAATATTGAAGGCGTTACAGAACGTCTCGAATATGTGATGAAGGCCATCGAAGCAACCAAACAAAAGCTCGACGGCCGCGTTCCATTGATAGGTTTTTCCGGGGCTCCGTGGACGCTCGCGACCTACATGGTCGAAGGCAAAGGATCGAAAAGCCACGACATAATCAAAAGTTTTGTATATACAGAACCAGGAGCTGCTCATGAACTGCTGCAATTACTGGCGGATTCTGTAGTCGATTACCTGAACGCAAAAATTAGGGCTGGATGCGATGCCGTTCAGATTTTCGATACATGGGCGGGAATTTTATCCCCGTGGGATTTGGAGGAATTTTCGCTCAGATATATTCGATATATCTGCGATCGGCTGGAGACGAACGGTGCTCCCGTCATCGTTTTTGCGAAAGGCGTAAATTCGATGAACAAATTGGCCGACCTGAAGTGCGACGTACTGGGCCTCGATTGGACAAAGGATATCGGGGAAGTTCGGAAGGAAATCGGAAATAAAAAAGCGTTGCAGGGCAATCTCGATCCGTGCGTGTTGTTCGCGCCCAAAGATAGGATAAGAAATGAAACCGAAAAAATACTGTCTAAATTCGGCCATGGCAGCGGACATATTTTTAATCTCGGGCACGGGATTTTGCCAAGAACTCCGGTCGAGAATGCGCAATATTTAGTAAACTGCGTCAAGGAATTGAGCGTCAAATATCACGACTCAAAGTAATTCAGAAACAATAATTATTGATTATTAATCTAGTATCTATATTTGATCGGTTTAGCATTAGTAATGAGAGAATTCAACGAAATCGATATTGATGTATTGAGGAAATTCAATCAGCCCGGCCCGCGATATACATCGTACCCGACGGCCCCGCTTTTTTCACCGGATTTCACCGCCGAAGATTTTAGCCGCGAGATCATCGCGACCAACGCCGATCAAGATGCTTCCAACCTCTCGCTTTATTTTCATTTTCCATTCTGCGAAAAGCTGTGTTATTTCTGCGGCTGCAACATGATGGTGACGCACGATCGGAGTATGATCCGGCAGTACAACGATTATCTGAAAAAAGAGATTGAGTTGCTTCGGCCGATGATCTCGGAAAACAGGAAGATCACGCAGATGCATTGGGGCGGCGGCACGCCTTCGTACCTTTATCCCGACGAAATTCTGGACATTGGTAGATATATTCGTGGAAAATTCGATTTTGATGACAAGATAGAAGCAAGTGTCGAAATCGACCCGCGCGGCCTGACACGCGAACACATGGAAGCGTTTCGAGAGATCGGTTTCAACCGGACGAGTTTTGGAGTGCAGGATTTTAATCTAAAGGTTCAGGAATCGATCAATCGCGTTCAGTCCGAAGAAATTACGCGGCAAACCGTCGAATGGGCGAATGAATTGGGCTTTGAAAGCGTCAACCTTGACCTGATCTATGGCCTTCCTTATCAATCCTTGGAGTCGTGTGGCGTTACAGTCGCTAAAAATAAAGAAAAATAGCCCCCAACTTACACAAACAACTCACCCGCCAAGAACCACAACACCACCT
>JANMSP010000440.1:0-2834 GCA_031389475.1 Pyrinomonadaceae bacterium | reverse complement strand
CTAAATTCAAGCCATCGCTACGCGATACAGTTTGGAAAACTTGGCAACATATCGCTAGATTTAGCGTTGTACAAATTCAGCGGAGTCGTAATCGGCCGATTTCCGCCAATATCGGCTGCAGCTTCCTGACAGCAGCATCGTGAGAAATCCCGTTCGTCGCAAAAATGCCGTTGTGATTTTGAACGTCCCGCAGATCATAACGCATCGGCTGTCCGAAGATATCGGTCATCTTTCCGCCCGCTTCTTCAAGGATTATCTGCGGGCCGCATGTATCCCAGAACTTTGTTCTCGGTGAAAGGTGAACATAAAGATCGCAGATCCGCTCGGTAATAAGCCCGACCTTTAACCCGACCGAGCCGCGCTGAATCTCTTTTCTAAAGCCAAAATCGCGAACGATCCGGGACATATTTTTACTTCTGTGATTCCGAGAAACAGCCAGGTTCATCGCGGAAAAATCCGTTTCATCCGAAACTTGCATTCGATTCGGCGTGTCTTCATTCTCCACAAGATAAGACCCTGAACCCTTAGCCGCATAATAAAAGGCATTACGTGCCGGGAACAATATCACGCCGAGCACAGGGATACCATTTTCCGCAAGCCCGATCTGAACGCAGAAATCTCCGTCCTTTTTAATGAATCCGGCGGTGCCGTCTATCGGGTCGATGATCCAAACGCGGCCGCTTGCCAAACGCTTGGCGGAATCGTCGGTTTCTTCTTCGGAGAGAATCCCATCGGCGGGAAAGGCTTCGGCGAGCCCGGCTGTGATTATACGGCTTGCTTCGCGGTCGGCGGCTGTAACCGGTTCGGAGAAACTATCAACGCCAATCTTTTCTTCCCTTATTATTTCGAGTGCGTAGTGACGGCGGATCACCGTTCCCGCGGCTTTAGCGAGATCTATCGCGGTGTCGAGTTCTTTTTCGAGCATTTATCAAATTTATCATATGCTCCGGGGCATTACGATTTGTCGGCGAGTTCGGTGATTCCGCAGGTAGGGCAAATGAGGGTTCGATGAGCCGGGTCCGCCCATTTGGCGAGTGCGGAAGTAGAAAGTTCCGGCTGTTTGCTTTCGGCTTCGCCTTCACGCATTAAACGCGACAGCCCATTTTTTGGACTTCCGGATCGTTCCAAGTCGTGTTCGCAATGACGGCAGATCCAGCCGAAGCCGTTGTTGTAAAAATCGTTGAGTTCAGTCATAGCTAAGCGTTTGAGCCACAAATTAGGCGCCTTCCGGGGGGAAACGCGACAGTTACGGAGCGTGCTTTTGATATTTCAATCCATTACTTGCGGCTCGCCGCTCTATGTGCGGAAAAGCTATGCTTTTCCGATTGGATTTGCAAAATAACTGTGGCTATGCCGCCGCTTTGGTTGAATGGAAGAGCGGCGGCATAGCCGCAAGTGTTGGTTGCAAACTACGGAAAAGCATAGCTTTTCCGCAAATAGACGGGCATAGCCCGAACGGCCAAGTTATTATTGGCCGCGTCTGGTCGTCGTTCGGGCCGGTGCCGAACCGGTCAAACGTACGGGAAGTGTAAGTTCCTTCCCGTCCCTGACCACCCTTACCTGAACGGTGTCGCCGATCTGTTTTTTGTCGAGATAGCGGTATAGATCGTCTAAATCGCCTATGGCTGTGCCGTCTATCGATGTAATGACATCGCCGAGCACCAGATCGCCTTCCGCGTCGCGGGAAAGCCCGCGTAATCCAGCCGCATACGCCGGACCGCCGTTAGCAACCGTGTAAAGCAGCAGGCCTTTTTGCACCGGCAGATCGATTCCACGTGCAACTAATTTCTCGATCGCGACTCCGTCCACGCCGATCTTAGGCCGACGAACCGCTCCGAATTGAATAAGTTGCGGAACAACACGTTTCGCGGTGTTTACCGGAACGGCAAAGCCAACGCCGACCGAACCGCCTGCGGGCGATAATATTTGCGAGTTTATGCCGATCATTTTACCGAATTTATCCAGCAGCGGGCCGCCCGAATTTCCAGGGTTGATCGAAGCGTCAGTTTGAATAGCGGCATCGATCGGCTGATCGTTCCTTGCCCGGATCGGACGCTGCAGGCCGGATATAACACCGGTCGTTAATGTTCTGTCCAAACCAAATGGATTTCCGATCGCCAGCACTTTCTGGCCGACCGAAAGACGATCCGAATCGCCCAGAGGCACCACCGTCAATCCTGTGGGCGGAGGATCGATTTTGATGACGGCTAAATCGGTATCGGCGTCCTTGCCTATGACTCTCGCGGGAAAAACCTTCCCGCCGCCAAGACTGACCGTTAATTTTTGAGCACCTTCTATAACATGGAAATTGGTTAGAATGTGCCCCTCGACATCAATCACCGAACCGGAGCCGTTTCCCTTACCTTCCTGTAAGCCGCCCCAGAAATCCTGTGTGTAAGATGTGGTATTTATAAATGCTACGCCCGGCGAGATCGATTTATAAACCTCGATGCTGTTCTGCTCGTCGGTGACCGCCGAAGGGTCGGAAACACCTGCCGGAGCTGCCTCGGCAAAACTGATCCCGGATTGATCTTTCGCGGTTAATAAATTACCGAATGTGTATAAAAGGGCCGTTGCACCGACCGCGATCATTGCGGTTGCAAGCGCCAGTAAAAGAATTTGACGTGCGGATAATTGATATACCGATTTGCCTGCCATATATTTTTCCTTTGAGGGTGTCATGCAAACGATTTGATGCACGAGAATTATATAATCGTTGTGCAGTCATTTACGAACAAAAAAGGCCGCTTGTTTCGAAAAAACAAGCGGCCTTTGATTCAGTAATTATTAAGAATTAAGAAATTTGCCCGCGAAAGAACGCGAAAAGTCTCGAA
>JANMSP010000430.1:0-2978 GCA_031389475.1 Pyrinomonadaceae bacterium | reverse complement strand
CGTTGAGCAAAACGTTTGAGCGGATGATCGATTCATTGGCCCGAATGTTGGCGTCCGTAACTTCCTGATACGCACTCAGCCAAGCCGCTTCATATCGAAGGGATGCATTTTCGCCGCCGCGACCGATGGTAAGGTTTAATTCTTCAATCGTGTCGATCAGAGATTCCGCATCACGTTCGATAACGTCAAGGAAACGGTCATCTCCTTCGGGCGCCCTGGAATTGATTTGCTCTTTTAGAACGTTTATTCCTTGTACGCCGGAATTGTCCTTTTCAAACTTCGACAAATCAATTTCGCTTGGGATGCTCTGCCCTTTTAGTACGGCATTGACTCGAAACATCGTGTCGAGAGAGTCCAGTAACGGTTGCATACCGCCCGTCGCTTTCGCGTCCTCGACCATCATTTGATGGAACTCTTTTAATAATTCATCCGACGGCATCAATCCAACGGCTTTATAGTTTTCAAACGCGACACGCAAATTCTGTTCTCGCTGTGATTTTGTTGCTGCGTCTGATTGCTGACCCAGAAACTGATTGACATCTGAGCTGATGTCGCCTTTTCCCGATCTCCGTTTTTTGTCTAATGCGATCAGGTAGTCGAGATTGCCCTGGCCGCCGTAGATGTCAGGCCGCCCCGTGACGAACATACTTGACTTTATTGAACCCGCCCGCTCAGCATGAATATTCGGGCCGGTTGACTTTACGCCGGGTATTGCTCCTACCCATCGCTCATCAATCACGCGGAAGCCCCGCTTTATACCTTCCGCCAACGCACCAACTATTTCCTCATTTGACTTTCCGCCGATCCTTAAATCACCCGCTTGTTTCGACGGATGCAACGAGCCTTTATTTATTGCTCCTCCGCCTACTCTGCCAACGGCAAATTTTATATCTTCGGCAAAATCTCGAAACTGTTTTTCAAAACTGTCGCCGGATAATCCTGATCCTTTGCCAGTTCCATTTTTGCCGCCTGTGTCACCGCCTTTTACACTCGTCGGCGATCCAAATAGCGAACCACCGAGTCGGTTCTGTATATTCTTGCGCCGTTGAGCGTCCTTTTCCAGAAACTCATACTCAGTCCAATTATCGGCGTTGTCGATTAACGCTTTCTGCGAACTTCGGAATAGAGGCTTGCCCGGCTCAAGATTCTTCCGCATCAGATTGCTTCTGTTGGTTGCTTCCTGCTGCTGCTTTTCGTAGGCGTTGCTCTCGTCTACCTTGAAAGTGGGAATCCCCGGAACCCATCCGGCGTATTTATTGAACGGCTTAACGATCTCCTCGATAAAGGCCGCTTTTATTTTCCCGAATCCTGTTACGAACGCCTCCGCAATATACGAAACGCTTGTATATGCGATTCTTTTTGAATCCAAAAGCATCGCATCCATAAAGTTATAGAAATTCCCGACGCTGATAGTTGCCTTTGCGAGAAGTGAAATAGCGTTGCCGAACGTCGCCCTTTGCTGGCTGTCATTGTCCGCAAGGGCTTCGGTGTTTTTGTCGATCTTTTTTGTCCAATATTCAAACGCGGCGATAACCTGCGGATTCTGTTCGATGATGCTCCCGACTGCAACGTAAAGCCGGTCTATCGAGTCCTGGAAGTTTTCGACGGCTAAAGCACTTGACCCAAAGTTTGCCTGAGACTTTGCCGCTGCGTCCGCCATTCGGCGAATGAACTCTTTAGGATCGATGTTGTTTAATTCTTTACCTATCCCGCCGAACTCGTCTTTGATGATCTTCACCAAAGCGGGCATACGCGTTGCCATTTCGCGTATTTCCTGCGTGACGTTTTGCCCGCCCGATGCGATTTGCACAAGGTTGACGAGCATCGCGTCAAAGTCCTGTTTTGTCGATCCGCTCAAAACGCGAACCTTTGCCATTCCCTTTAAAATATTTGTGGCCTGATCGCCCGCGAAACCGATGGCCTGTAATCGCTTTTGCCCTTCGACTGCGGACATAAACGAAAGCCCCGGCGTGTCGGCGGCTACTTTCAGCAAGGATCGAATCCTTTTTTCCGCTCCCGCTGCCGATCCCTCGAACTGCGTTAAGGATGCCTTCATTTGCGAGAAGTCAATCGACTTGTTGAAAGCTTCTTGAATCGCGTCCGGGACAGCGGAGAATATCGAAACTATCTTGGACACTGCGATGCCCGAAAGACCGCCGAGAAAACCGCCCTTGAAGGCGGAACTCATACTGGAATTTATTGCGGTCGCTGACTGCTTGGCTTTATGTTCAACGTCTTTTAATTGATTTAGAAACGCTGCGGTTTGGGACTTCATCGCCGCCGTTTGGGCCTGTGTTCGCGACTTGGTGGAGGCTTCAATTGCACGATCTGTCGCTTTGCTGTTAGCTTCAATTCGTTTTTGAGACGCGAGAACTTCGCGCTCCAGTTCTTTAATCGGTGCTTTAGCCTTTGTAGCTCCGCCCGGAGTAACCAAATCTATTACGATCTCAAGTTTTTTAGCTATCATGATTTTAAAATGAGAAAACGCCCATACTAACCAACTTGCCGGTTAGTATGGGCGCTTCTTATGCCCCCAAATTCTACTGCTATTTTACCTTAACCCGCCCTGAAAGTAACGATTTTTCTATTGTTTACCGCCGGTCATATAATGCTCGACAAGCTTGAAAGTGCGAATGTTTGCATACTGACTCAATCTCTTGTAATCATCGAATGAATTGTCGATTTCGAGAAGCACTTGATACTCAATTTCCGTCACATCCGATTCGTCCAGCCTGAAACCCGAAACCCGCCGCTGACGCTTCCTTGCCGCCTTTTTTACAATTCGTTCTAAAAGCTCGTCATTGCCTATTGCCCGCTCAGGATTAAGCTTTGTCGGAAATTCCAGCCAGGCTGAAGGATTGGCAATATGCTCAGGTGAATCAAAATGCCCGGATTGGCTGGGATCGGCGCCAAAAAAGACTCACGCGCTACAAGAAAAGAGCGTCTGCCATCCTTGCTCGAAATTTCCGACAAAGCTT
>JANMSP010000422.1:0-33356 GCA_031389475.1 Pyrinomonadaceae bacterium | reverse complement strand
AATTTTGTTGAATGTCAACAGAACTGAGCCACTAACGCAAAGAACCCAGTCGCTATCGCTCCCGGTTCTGACAGAGTCCGCGGTTTAACTTTCAATATCACTAGTCCTTCTTTGCTTCGACAACTTCCACGAGAGCCGCTTCGTGTTTGATGCCGACGCGAAGCCTGCGGTAAAGACTCATCCACTGATTCGCCAGCCACGGTAATATAAAAAACGCCAGAACGACTCCCCGCCAATCGTCGATCAGCATACGAAAGCCGGTCAGGATCAATATTAGGATCGTTACCCAATGGCTAAAGCAGTACTCGCAGGTGAAGACATAAAAGAATTTCTTGACGAGAATGTTCGTCGCGGTTTTGCTCTTTTCTTCGAACGCTTCACGCCATTCGCGAAAGATCTCTTCCTGCGTGACCGTCCATGCTATGGAGGCCACAACCATCGAAAGGATTGCCAGCCAGAAGATTTGCGTTGTGATACTCATCGGATTTGACTACAGTTTCGTCCTCTTGAAAATAAATTCCGGTATGCTTCTGATTATAAACATAAACGGCTGCCAGAACCGAACATAATAGAGAGTGCCTTTTCCTTTTTTATACGCTTTGAAAATAGCTTTCGCGAGATCGGACGGCTGGGCGGTCAGCAATTTCGGCAAATCCATTCCGGCGGTCATCTTCGTATCGACAAATCCGGGTTTAACGGTAAGAACATTTACGTTCGAATTTGCGAAACGGTGCCGCATTCCGTCAAGAACAATCGAGAAGCCGCCTTTTGCCGAGCCATAGATATAATTACTCTGCCGTCCGCGTTCACCGGCGACGGATGAGACGCCGATAATCGTGCCTTCGTTCCGGGCCTCGAAATCATTTGCCGCAATGTTCAGTATTGAAACCGCCCCGACATAATTCACATTGACGATTTTCGCTGCCTCATTCCAATCGGCTTCGGCGGGTTTTTGCTCACCGAGATAACCAAAGACGCACAAGGCGACATCGGGCATTACCGGAAGCGAATTATAAAACTCGCCATGCGAATCGAAGTTTTCCGCATCGAATTCAGCTAGATAAGCCTTGATCGAAAAGCGAATTTGCAGATCCGACTTCACCGGAGTCAAATTTTCAACGTTCCTTGCCGCCAGGATTATGTCGAATCCATTACGGGCAAATTCCTGTGCGACAGCCTGCCCGATATCTGAGCGTCCCCCAAGTATTAGAAGCGTTTTGGACATGAAAAGTTTAGGCGAGCCTTTCCGATTGCGAAGATTTGAACTTATCGGAAGACACGATATTAGAATATGTCTTGTGAAAAAAAGCGGCACTCATCCGAGCATCTTTCGCAAGATAAACACGTCCGCCATATTCGTCCACTATCTCGTCCAACTCATCGAGCAGCCGGAAAACTTTGGGACTAACCTTAAAATCCAATGCCAAAGTATAGCCCTCCATGGGAAAACTCATCACGGCTTTCGGATTTGGTTTTCCAAACAATTTCAAAACAGCGAGAAACGAGCCCTGCCCGGATTTTTCGATGAGTTTAAGAATCTTTGTCAGGCCGTCATAGCTGGTATCCGCTGGTAATACGAATTGATACTGGACAAAACCTTTTCGCCCGTAGATACGGTTCCAGTTATGAATGCCGTCGAGCGGATAGAAAAAGCTTTCGTAGTGAACGAAGTCTTCGGAACTTTGAGCAAACTGTCGATGGTAATAAGCAAAATTAAATGCTTTGATACTCGCTGAATTTAACGAGAAAGCCGGGAAGTTGAAGGGAACATTAAGAAGGTTCCCGGCCTTTACGGCCAACGCATCTTTTTGTAATTTGACCGGAAGTTCGTCGTATTTAGAATGTTCACCGAGCATCAGCATCGAGCGTCCTAGATTTTTTCCACGTGCGAGACAGTCGATCCAAGCGACTGAATAAGTTGCTTCCACAGACCGCTCAAATAGCTCCATTACCTTATCTAAGCTCACTGCTTTATGGGTAATTTGATTAATGAACGAAGTTTCTACAAGCTTTAATTTGAAACATGCACTCAGTATAATTCCTGTCAATCCCATTCCGCCGCACGTTTGCCAGAAAAGATCGGCGTTTTCATTCTTTGAGCAAGAAACGATTTCACCTCCGGCGGTCATCAGACTGAAGGATAGTAGATGTTCGGAAAAACTGCCTTCCGAGTGGTGATTTTTGCCGTGAACATCGGCGGCAATTGCTCCGCCGACGGTGATGAATTTTGTTCCGGGCGTTACCGGGAGAAAGAAGCCTTTGGGTACGAACACCTCAAGAATATCCGCCAGCATAACGCCAGCTTCGCATTCGAGTGCGTGTGTTTCGGCATCGAAGGAAAGAAATCTGTCGAGTTTTAGCGTGGAAAATATATTCGGGCCGAGCGAAGAATCACCGTAGCAGCGCCCATTCCCTCGGGCTATCAGACTCTCACTCGATTGAACCAAAGATCGGATGTAGTTAATTTCGGAGGATTCTGTTACGTTTGCTTCGATAGCCGGATAGTTTCCCCAATTTGTTACCGTTTTACGAGGCATAGAGGATAATCATAAACGCCAGCAGCCACAAGCCGATCATCACCTGAATCATTGTATCTTTTAGCAGTATGAGGGTCGGTGAACCAGTCTTTTGCTCGACAATGGCAATCTGCAAATACCGCAAAATTCCCAGGATAACGAAAACCGAGGTCAGGTAAACATGCTCCGAATGCAGCCGCTGCACCACATCTTCCGACACCGTGTACATAATATAACAAACTATGGTGGTGCCGCCTAAAACCATCAGGCACGTGTCGATGAACGGAAGCGTGTAGCCTCTTAAAGCCGGACGAAGTGTTTGCGAATCGACATCGAGCAGCAGATCGTCACGCCTTTTTCCAAGAGCGAGGCAGCATGCAAGCAAAAACGTCATCATTATCAGCCATTTTGAAACAGGAACTTGAGCTGCAATACCTCCCGCAAGAACTCGAAGAACGAAACCGACGGCAATAATTGAAATATCGACGAGTGAAACGTGTTTGAGATAAAGGCTGTAGAAAAGATTCAGTACGAAGTATCCAATAATGACATACAAAAACGTCTCGCCGACCAGAATCGCCAAAGCCAGCGACAAAGCGGCGAGGAGAGCCAGCATTAAAATCGCCGTCTTTATCGAAACCGCACCAGTCGCCAGCGGACGCTCGCGTTTCAGTTCATGAATCTTGTCCTTTTCGAGATCGAAAATGTCATTAATGATATAGACCGCACTCGCGATCGCGCAGAACGATAGGAATGCCAGAACGAGTTTGTAATCAGTATATAAAAGACTGATTTTACCCGCGAAAAATGCCGGGATCAGAACGAATACGTTCTTTATCCACTGGTGCGGGCGAAGAAGTTTAAGATGTTGTCTCAAAATTGGTTTGACCAAAGTTCTAAGTTCAAGCTTCAGCTTGTCTTCCGTCTGGAGCTGAAGACAAGCTGAAGCTTGAACTCAGAGCATTAGAATAAAACGCCGCCCAACCGGCAACTGCCCCGAAGAACAATGTAAACATTCCATAACCGGATTGCCCGACGAAAAGGTCTAAATAACCGAGTTTTAACGACCAAATTCCGCTCGTGAAAAGTAATATGAATAGCTGAACTATCGTGCAATTACGGAAAAATGCCATACAATCGGTTTCCAGTTTTTGGAAAGAAAGCAGGGTCGCGAGCAGTATGCCCGATAAGGGAATAATAACACCAGCGAACGGCAGTACGGTTTGCAGTTCCGTTACTTTCATTGATTGCACGATCAACGGTGTAAAGCCGGCCGGGTCGTAAAGCCAGAACGGAACCGTAACTAGAAGACACGTGATTCCCGATATGATCAGATATTTTAGCGCTGAAATCCATCCCGCATTTTGCACCATAATCGACAGTAACAGCGGCATTATAATCAAAAAGTTCGACCGCGACGAAAGCCCAATGCCGAACAAGATCGTCGGCAATAAACGCTTCCATTCAGCCGATTTCGGATCGGAAATTGTCGTCACCATAATCCACATAAAAACCAGTATGTAGATCGAATTAGAAACGTAATCGGCTCCCGTGAGTAAATTTTGCAATACAGTCGGACTAAATAATAAAAGCAGCCATATAAGGCCGAGCGCCATCGGACTGCTTTGGAAATAATGCCTGACTGTTACGAATAGAACGCCCAGCCAGAAAACGTTTTGAATCGCGATGATACCCAAAATCACGAACGGGATCGCGAATAGGACAGCTCCCGGCATCGGCGAGATCATGTTTCCGAGGTATGTCGAGAGATAATATGGGAATTCGCCGTTGAGAAGTTTTCCGCCAGCTATCAGCAAAGCATCGTCCGCATCGCTGCCCCGACCGAATCGCCCGGAATTCGCCAGCGGGTAAACAAAGCTAACGACCAATGTTAGTAAAGCAAAGGTAATGACCGCGAGAATATCCGCGGATTTCCCGGTGATTTTCGAACGATAAACAGGCAGGACGAATTTTTGCCCGAGTAAAAGTGCAAGAATTCCGATGGCAAAATATAGGATGACGCCCGCTAAGCCGAAATACTTTAGAAAAGTATCGAAAGATGGAATGAGCAGAAAGGCCGCAAGCCCCAAGAATCCGATATATTGGCGGCCAGGCGATTCGGTGCTCATAAGTAACTCGGATGCGCTACAAGAATAGGAAAAAAATTGACGGCGTAATACGTGGGTAGGAACTCGTCCACTTAAAGGACAAAAAAATACGCAGGCGATCATGCCGCCTGCGTATTTTATAACTAACTCTGCTTACCTTCCAAAAACGCCTTGAGACGTCGTGAGCGCGAAGGGTGTCGCAGCTTTCGCAGCGCTTTGGCTTCGATCTGCCGGATACGCTCGCGGGTGACGGCGAAGTGCTGGCCGACCTCTTCGAGCGTGTGTTCTGAGCCCGTGTTACCTAGACCGAAACGCATTTTGATGACCTTTTCCTCACGCGGCGTCAGCGTTGCAAGAACTTCATCGGTGATCTCGCGAAGATTAGAAAAGGTAACTGATTCAGCCGGATTGAGTATCGATTTATCCTCGATAAAATCGCCGAGATGCGAATCTTCCTCTTCACCGATCGGCGTTTCGAGCGAGATCGGTTCCTGCGCGATCTTCAAAACCTTTCGAACTTTCGAAACCGGAATGTCCATCCGCTTGGCGATCTCTTCGCTCGTCGGTTCGCGGCCGAGCTCCTGTACGAGCAGCCGCGAAGTGCGGATCAGCTTATTGATCGTTTCGATCATGTGGACCGGGATGCGGATCGTCCGGGCCTGATCGGCAATAGCTCGCGTGATCGCCTGTCGAATCCACCACGTCGCATAGGTCGAGAATTTGTAACCGCGGCGCCACTCGAATTTGTCCACGGCCTTCATCAAACCGATGTTGCCTTCCTGGATCAGATCGAGGAACTGCAGCCCGCGATTCGTGTATTTCTTGGCGATTGAAACCACAAGGCGTAGATTGGCCTCGACCAATTCGCGTTTTGCCACATTCGTTTCATATTCGCCGACGCTGATGGTCTGAAACGAACGCTTGATCTCAACCGTCGGCAGGTGAAAGCTTTCTTCGATCTCGGCAAAGCCTTTTTTTGCTTCGTTGACCTTGGCGTTAAGTTCCTTCTTTTCAGCCGCTTCGGGCTTCTGTTCGAGCCTCTCATCAGCCCTTCTAATCACCCTTTCAAATTTGCGGATCTCTTCAACAACCTTCCGAACCGATGCGATCATTTTCTGCATCGAATTCTCGGTCAAGTTAAGGTTTTTGATCTCCTGGGCGATTTCCAATCGTTGGCGAGCTGTCTGTCTGGTCAAAGCCAAAAGCTTTTTCGATTTTTTGCCTTTCGATGCTTTTTGCTCTTCGCGAAGTTCGATCCACACTTTCAGTGCGGCTTCGTAATTTTGACGAATATTGCCGATGCCTTCGATCGTCCAGCGTAGATACTCCTCCGCCTTATCTTCCTCAAGAGAGATCTCGGCTTGCTCGGAAAATGCGACCGTTTCGCGAATGCTTGCCTTGCCGCGACTAAGATCGTCGCCGATCTTTATCAATCGTTCTACCGAGATAGGTGAACGTGAAATTGTCTTTCGAGTTTTGATCTGACCACGCTCAATGCGTTTCGCAATCGTAACTTCGCCTTCGCGGGTAAGAAGAGGAACGATTCCCATCTCACGCAAATAGAGCCGGACCGGATCGTTAGATTTGTCCAGCGCACCCGCCGAAAGATCGAGGTCAATGTCGTCTTCTTCCTCTTCGACCACCGCCGGGTCATCATCGAGCGCAAGCTGCGACGCACGCTCCAGAAGCTGTGAATCGGTTTCGGCGACCGAAATATTTGCGCCTTCCAGACGGTCGAGCACGTCTTCGAGGTCGTCGGGAGACATCATGTTTTCAGGAATTTCCCTGTGAAGCTCGTCGAGACTAATGAATTTCTTTCGTTTGCCCAACGCGACCAGGCGGTCCATCAGGTCTTCTTTTTCGTCGTAATCAGCCATATATTGTCCGGAAATAGGATTAAATCTTTGTATAAATCGTTGTCAAGTAAAACAGTTCTTAACGTCCAGAGGCGGGAAAAAGTTTCCCGGCGGCCGGAATGTTTAAAAAAAGATATTATATCAGTTTTGGACGATTCTATTAAGTAGCTCGCGCTTTATTCTTTCAAGCTCGAGCTGTTCGAAGGTAAGGCGGTTGTGAAGAATTCCTTCGCCGCTACGTTCGGCATGCATTGCCTCCTGCGAAATCTCGGCGATTCGGCTGGAAATTGCCATTAAACGAAGTGTGAAAACGCAGTTTTCAGCATCGTGCAGTACATCGTCGATCACTTCCCCGCCCTCGCGTTTTGGCTCGGTCATCAGCAGCAGCGGCACAAAGTCGCCGGCCGCTTCGTCATCGCCGATCAATTCCATCAAATTCTCGTGCGACATCGGGATTTTCTTCGATTGAAGTTCATACAATGCCCGAAAAATCGGAGCGGTCGGAAGGGATTCGTAATCGGTTTCTTCCAGTTGATCGAGGATTTTCTCCTGAAGTTCCGGATCGTAAATTAACAATTCCAACAAATGCTGCTCCGCCACAGTCATTTTTACCTGCGTTGCTCGCTTCACCTGCCTTTTCAACGCTTCCGGTTCAAGTTTATTTCCGTGCTTGACCGCATTCCACAATTCCCGCTTTAAGCCCGCGTCCTCCACACGGAAAAAGTTCATCGCTTGATCGAAACTCTCTCGTTTTTGTATCGGATTTTTGGGGATTGCCAAGACGGGCAGCACATCTTCAATGGCGTCAGCCTTTTGTTTGGCGACGTTCAAATTTCGCCCGGCCATCGCGGCGTCCAAAACAAATTGAAGATAAGGCTGTGATTTCCCACGGGCCTCGTTGTAGCTGTCGGCGCCGTGTTCGCGTAGAAAATCGTCAGGATCGTTACCGTCGGGCAGCAAGAGTACCTTTACGTCGAAATCCTGCGTCAAAAGTTCTTCGACAGCTCTCCGGGCGGCTTTTTTTCCGGCATTATCTCCGTCGTAATTTATCACGACCTTTTTCGCAAAACGGCTAAGGAGTTTTGATTGTTCGGGCGTAAAGGCTGTGCCGAGGCTCGCTGCGGTGTTACTAATTCCGAATTGATAAAGAGCGATTAGGTCCAAATAACCTTCGACGAGAATCACGAATTTCTTTTTTCTGATCTCTTCTTTGCCGTGGGAAAGGCCGTAAAGATGCTGGCCTTTAATGTACGCAGGGGTTTCCGGCGAATTGAGATATTTCGGCTGGTCGTCGCCCATCGCACGGGCGCCGAATGCAACGGGATTGCCGTTTACATCGAGCACCGGAAACATTATACGTCCGCGAAAACGGTCGAATACGCGGTCTTTTTCTTCATTTACCGAGACCAGGCCGCTTTGCTCAATGAGTTTTTCGTCGGCCTTTTTTTCTTTGAGATGATTCAGCAGCGAATCCCAGCTATCGGGAGAAAATCCGATGCGAAAAGCCTTTTGCGTTGCTTCGGTGATCCCGCGAGTCTCCAGATATTCACGTGCAGCTTTTGCCTTCGCATTCTTCGACTGCAGTTCCGCTTCCCAAAAATCAAGAGCGATGCGGTTCAGTTCGATCACCTCGTCGGCGATCTTTTTCTTTTCTTCCTTTTTCTTTTTGCTTTGAGCGTACTGCTTATCGTCAACCGGTTCGGGCAGCGGAATGCCGGAAATCTCGGCCACACGCTGGATCGCCTCGGGAAAGTTCAAACCCTCCATCTCCATCAAAAAAGTATAAGCGTTCCCGCCCTTCCCGCACCCGAAACATTTATAAAAACCCTTCGTCGGGCTCACCGAAAACGAAGGCGTCTTTTCCTGATGAAACGGACAGCATCCCATCCAATTCGAACCCTTTTTCTTTAGCGGAGCATACGGTTCGATAATCCGCACCAGGTCCGCACGGCTTTTGAGATCGTCGATGAAGTATTGGTCGTAGAGCATTTATTGGATTTTAGCTCGCATTTTCTCCTTAAGCGTCTCGGAAATACGAAAATCCACTCGTTCGAGTCGCTCCAAAATTGTACTTAGAGCATCGACCAAACCGGCCTCGAATCCCTTCATGATGATTCCAAAGGTGCCGGTGATGTTTAGCCCTAACTGTTTAGCGATGCGGCGTCCTTTTTTCTCATCAATTATAAGAAGGCAATCTGAGAGTTCGAGAGCAAGTGCGATCGAGGAAGCCTCCCCGATTTCGAGTTCGACAGAAAGTTGATTTACGAGGGACTGATTTGAGCTTGACCTTTGAGAGGCCCATTCAGGCAAGGACTCACCTACTTCGCCAGCTACCTCGGGAGTCACATAAATTTGGTCAAATAACTTCGGAAGTAAGTCATTTTCGTTGATGTTGTCGAGCGTTATCAGGCAGCTTGCATCCGCAATGACGATTTGTTGGGTCATAATCTTGCGAGATCTTCTTCCAATTCGTCGGCATCATACTGAAATATCGAAACACCATACTTGCCGACGGTTTCTAAAAACTCACGCCTTGTTATGCCAACTATCTTCGCAGCTTGTCCCGATGACAGTTCGCCCATATCGAACAGCTTCGCCGCGACTATCATCTTGATATCGATATCGCTCAAATCGACGCTATCCGGCAATGTTAATTCGACTGTTGCTGTCATATGTGAATTTTCTTCTTTATCCAACAATTTTGTCAATGTAATTTCGGTATGGAGCTTTTGCTAAATGAAATGGACAGCAATCCATCCAATTCGAACTTTTTTTCTTGATCGCAGCATAGTGTTCGACTATCCGCACCAGATTGAAACCGGGTTTAAGATCGTCGATGAAGTTCTGGTCGTAGAGCATCATCGCTATGTTCTTCAAGGAACCAACCAATATTCCACATCAGTAAAATCGTAAGGATAGTTCTTATCTTTGACAAAGAAAAATTTGAGGCGATGAAGGGGAATGTTGTATCTATTGACCAGTTCTCGAACGACTCCGACTTGGCGTTTTCGAAAATTACGATTTGTTTTATCTCGAATGACCACATTGCCATGAGACTTAGGATTTGCTAAAAGAAGGTCCGCAAAGAGTTTGACGTAAGAAGTGCTTTCACAGGGTCCGCCACCATAAGTATCCGCAGTGAAGATGTAGGGTTTCGTCGTTTGTGGAATGACATATGACCAGGTCGCGGTCGGAAAAACAGGTGTGTCAGCATCTTTTGGTACTTTCCAAAACTCTATCTTTAATTTTTCCCTCTCAGGGCCTCGTACAGTAATAAATTCATGATTATTAAAACGTCGGGCATTCAAATGGCCATTAATATAACTTTCATAACGAAGATTCTTTTTTAAATCACCACTTTCTGCGTAAATCACAGCGTAGCCTTTCGCGTTTTTCTCATTCTGAATTTCAGAGAGAAAAGCATCCTGACGGGCACTTAAATCTTCGCAACCTAGCGTGCCAAACTCATCAATCAAAATCGCTTGCGGCTTTATCTGGCCGAATTGGATCTCAGCAAGAACGAGCAGCGCTACCAAATATAAGAGCGAATTAAAGTATTTCATAGGAGTACTCCGATTTGTTTGCGAATTCAGGCGGGTTCGGGTCGCAGATCGCTTACGATTAGAATGAAAGTTTTGCTTCACTCATTGGATTCACTTTGCAAAAACTCAAGAAAATCGCTGGGCGAATAAACAGTAACAGGTGAACCGGAGTAGTCTCTACCATTTCGAGGCACTACAGCATCGGTTCGGCCTTAACTGCCGATGTTCGTTGCACGGTTTCCCCAAGATAAGCAATGGTTCGATTTTCGTCTTTTTTTGCTCTAATGTCAATAAACTATTGCTTCATTTCCGCTATTGTAGCACCATGGCCGCCTTGATCTTGCGGGGCGAAGCTGAACTTGTCGATGTGCGGGTGGCCTTTTAGGAAATGGTGGACGAAATTTTTTAATGCTCCGGTGCCGAAGCCGTGGATTATGCGGACGCGGGGCAGGGAGGCGAGGTAGGCTTCGTCGAGGAAGCGGTCGATCTCGTATTCGGCGTCGGCGGTTGTTTGGCCGATCAGGTTTAGCTCGGCGTTCATATCTTCGGTATCGAGGCGGAGATTTGCGGATTGGGCTTGGCTTTGGAGCTTTTCGAGCTTGCCTTCGGTTGAAATTTGTTCTTCCGCGACCGCCTGTAAATCCTTTATCTTTTCACGCAGCCGCATTCCGCCGACTAATACTTCCGCGACTTCCTTGTCCATTTTTTCGACGGTGCCGATGTTGCCGAATGAGGTGTAAACTTTGCTGCCGACGACAATCGGCGAGTTACTAATCTCAAATGCTGAATCTGACACACTTCCGACCGGTCGTGTTTCTGCCTGCCATAATCCACCATTTCTGGACTTTGGACTTTGGACTTTGGACAATACTGCCCGATTCAATTCAGCTTTGCGGGTGTCGCGTTCTTTGTCCAATTTGTTGCGGAGAGCCTTGTCTTCGATGGATTTGATAAATGTTTTCGATTGACGTTCAAATTCTTCGATCGTCTGGGCAAGCTCCGACTGAAATTGCTTCTGGCGTGCTTTTTCTTTCTGTTTCGCCTCTATCTCGAGTCCGGCATATTTCATCGCGACAGCTTCGCGTTCTTCTTCGAGGGCGATCCGCAGATCTTCGGCAAGCGTTGATTCCGTTTGCAGCTTTCGCAGATAATCTTCGGCTTTCTTAGCGGAAATATCCAGATTACTCCGGGAGTTATCAATAACTTCGGGTAGTATCCCGAAACGCCCGGCGATTTCAATACCGGAAGACGCTCCGGCTAAACCGATTAAAAGTTTATACGTTGGCTGCAATGTTTTTTCATTGAACTCGACCGAGGCGTTGATAACATTTTCGTCGTTGGCCGCATAGATTTTTAGGCCCCGATAGTGAGTCGAAGCAATTACCTGAGAACCGCATTTTCGGCGAAAATGATCGACGATCGCAACGCCGAGAGCCGAGCCTTCTTCAGGATCGGTACCGGTGCCCACTTCGTCAAGCAAAACAAGCGAAGGAGATTGGCAATGCTCCATCATTCCGGCGATATTCGACATATGCGATGAAAATGTCGAGAGATTTGCGGCCAGCGATTGATGGTCGCCGATGTCCGCGAGAACTGAATGATAAAACGGAATTTTCGCGGACGCGGCGGGAACGGGAAGGCCGGAGATCGCCATTAGAGAAAGCAGGCCTGCGGTTTTCATGACGACGGTCTTTCCGCCGGCGTTGGCGCCGGAGATTATCATGACGCCGTTTTGTTTGGTCAGCTTGAATGAAACAGGGACTATGCCGGAATGCATTTCTTTCTTATTTAGTGTTATTTCGTGTGTTTTTGTGGTTCCAGTTTTATCATCGTTTAAGAACCCAGTCGCTATGGCTCCCGGTACTGACCCGGCTTTTGCGGCCTGCGCGCGGAGATTTTCGTCCAGCAAAGGATGGCGGGCATCAACGAAATCGAGCGTCTCTTCATCAGATATTTCCGGTACTATGGCTTTGAATTTTCTGCCGAATTCTACTTTAGCTTTAATGAAGTCAAGCTCGGCAACCGCTTGGACTGATGTTTCAATTGCGGGAAGCTGCTCGCGCAATTCTTCGGTCAATGCAAAAAGAATTCGGGCTATCTCTCGTTCTTCCTTGCCTTTTAGATTTTGCAGCTCGTTGTTGGCTTCTATTGCCTCCAACGGTTCGATGAAGACGGTCGCGCCCGACGACGAAAAACCGTGGGCGACACCGCCGACCTTGCCGCGAAAATCGGATTTGACGGGAATAACAAAGCGCTCGTTGCGGACGGTGACGATCTCGTCCTGGATCGCATTACCGGAATTTCTCATTACGGCTTCGAGAGATTTGGTCAAACGTGCCCGTTGCGAATTTATCTCGCGGCGGATTTTCGCAAGTTCCGGTGAAGCCGAATCGTCGATTTCGCCGCCGGGAAGCAGCTTTTTGTTGATCTTTTCTATCGCGGCCAATAAACTCGGTGGAATATTTTCGACGATCTGCCATAAGACAGGTGCAACTTCCTTTTCCGGCTGAATCGAAGATCGGGCAAACAAAGCCTGATTACAAACGCGAGAGACTTCGAGGAGAAGGTTCGGCTCGAGCGTGGCGTTCTTAATTCTCAGAATCGCAACGGCGTCGCCCGGATCTTCCAGTCCGCTGAATGACCACGAGATCTGCTTTTCTTCATTCAACACTATTGTTTCCGAAACCGCCGCCAGATCGCGTTCGACCTCTATTCTGCTCGTTTTCGGGCGCAATATCGCGAAACGCTCTTCACCCATCGGCGTTTGAGCGTGGCGGCTGACAAGTTCGAGCAGCTTTGCGTATTCTAATGTTTCGAGCGAATAACTCATTCCGTTACTTCGACGCCTTTCCAAAAGGCGACGTAGTTTTCTATATTCTTAGCTTCGTCTTTCGCTTCCGGGTAATACCATGCCGCATCGCCATTCGTTTCGCCATTTACGACAACGTCATAATAATTTGCGGTTCCTTTCCAGCCACATACAGAGTGGGTTTCGGTCGGCTGTAAATACTCCGTGTCAAGTGATTCGGCCGGGAAATAATGATTTCCTTCGACGACTACGGTGGCTTCGCTCTCCGCTAAAACTTGTCCGTTCCAAATTGCTTTCATAATACTTCCTATTTAAGTGGTTTAAAATGCCCTAACTAAAATGCGGGCTTTTGCACTAGTGCTCTGTAAACTATGTTTTGAACTGGTTTCGTGTTTCTTTTTTCGTGTTGTTTTGTGTGCTTTTGTGGTTTCAGTTCTTCGGCCTTTAAGACTGGAACCACGAAAATTCACAAAACGCCACGAAATACAAAGCAAATAAACTTCCTGAAAACTTGGTTTACACTGCACTAGTGCTTTGTAACCTAAAATTCTGTATTCTAATTTTTTCCATGCGTGTCGGCATTTCGTGTTCGTGTTTTTTCGTGTATTTTTGTGGTTCCAGTTCTTCAAGCGCTTAGGAACTGAAACCACGAATTTACACAAAACGACACGAAATGAGAACCTCCTTTTCTATAACAGGAACTTAGGTTACACAGCACTAGGTCAAAAATCGTGCCCGGATCTCCGGCGTCGGCATCATACACGAATCCCGTTTGCCGAACAGACGGTAACGATACTTTGCGAACGTCGTATAGAAAAAATCGCGAACCGGCCGCGGAACGATTTTGAAAACCGATGCCCATGACCAAATGCCGTCGAGTTTTCCGGCAATTTTTAAGGCCGCCGTAGAGAGCGTGTACGCCTTTTCGTCTTCGATCAGGATTACCGAGTCAGTCTCTATGGTATCGATCCCAAACTTCGCCGCCAATTTCTCGCCCGCCTCCGATTGCAGCGGTGCGAATTTAAAGTAAGCCGCGGTGTCGCGTTCGATTACGAAATTGACCGCACCGTTGCAAAAACTACATACTCCATCAAATAAAACTATTGCCGGCATAATGAAATTCTACCGCAATTCGCGGGTAGATGTCAGGTAGTTTTACAACAGATTAAAGATGGCGTAATTGCGGTAGTAATAGGCGATGTTATGCTTTCTACGTTTCGTTTCCCGCTGGTATGTTAATAGGCGATGTCGCGAAAGCTGAATTCTTCGAATTTATGTAGCCCCCGGCACCTAATAATTGCGCTCTCTAAGTCATTTTTGACAGCTTTCATATTAAACAGGAAAAAAGCTGGTTAATAAAAATTACACGACTGATATCGGATATAAACCGGCGGCCAACGCCTGTAAACTGTAAATATGATCAAGCAGCAAATATCTAAACAGAATGAATTCAGCGATTGGCGCTGGCTGGCGTTGGAAAACAAAACCGCCGAATTTGACGGGGCGTTCTATTTCGCGGTCCGGACGACCGGTATTTTTTGCCGCCCGTCGTGTTCGTCAAGGCCTCCGAAACGGGAAAATGTTTCGTTTTTTATCACGCCGGGCGAAGCGGAAGACGCCGGATTTCGGGCCTGTTTGCGATGCAAGCCGAAAGACGAATATTTTCCCGGAGCCAACGCTCAATTGGTCGCAAATGCATTGCAATTCTTAAAGTCGGATGAAATGGAAACGCCGACCATTGCTGAATTGGGCAGCCGTTTGAATGTCAGCGCCGGGCATTTGCAAAAGACCTTTAAACTGTTGCTCGGGCTGTCTCCCAAGGAGGTTTCGGATATGTTCCGCATCGAGAATTTTAAGGAGAATGTGAGGAAAATGGATGTCACGACGTCCCTGTACGAAAGCGGTTTCGGATCGAGCCGGGCACTTTACGAGAAAGCCGGGGAAACACTCGGAATGACTCCGGCGATTTATAAGAAAGGCGGGAAGGATATGAAAATCGGATACACGATCGTGGATTCGCCGATTGGCAAAATGCTGGTCGCGTCGACTGAGAAAGGGATTTGCTCGATAAGTTTCGGCGATGATGAATCGGAGCTTTTAAGTGAATTGAAAATGGAGTTTTTTGCCGCGGATGTGGAGAAAAATGACTCCGTATTGAAAGAATCTGTTGAAATTATCTTAAAAAGCCTGGATGGTGAAAAGACGATTCTAAATCTGCCGCTCGATCTGCGGGCAAGCGCTTTTCAAATGCGTGTATGGGCGGAACTTCGCAATATTCCTTATGGAGAAACGCGTTCCTACGGCCAGATTGCGGAAAATCTGGGAAATCCAAAAGCGGTCAGAGCGGTAGCAAGAGCTTGCGCGACAAATCCGGTCGCTTTGGCAACTCCTTGCCACCGCGTGATCGCCTCGAACGGAAAGATAAGCGGCTACCGGTGGGGCATTGGGCGAAAAGAACAATTGTTAAAGGAGGAAAAGGGTAAATAGTGCTAAGTAATCTAAGTTTTGGAGCATTAGCCACGAATTACACAAATAACACTAATCGGTTTTCTTTTAGGTTTTCTTTTATTTGTGTGATTCGTGCAATTCGTGGCTAAAATATTAATACTGTTACTTAGGTAACACGGCACTAGTTTAGAAAGCAGACCGCAGTTCTGCAAGGACTCTTTAACGTAAAAATTTAAGCATTTAGTGCCTACCGCCGGCAGGATGCGTGCGTTCCGGTAGTATAGATTTTGCATTTTGAAACTTTTCGATTATCCTTCCCATAACAGCAATTTCAATCAATTCAGACATTTCAATTTTTTTTTCGCCACTACAGCTATGAAATTAAAGCTATTTCTGCTTTCTTTTGCGGTTATAAGTTCGCTTTCCAGCATTTCCGTTTCGGCCCAAACTTACGCTATCACGAACGCCCGTGTCGTTACGGTTTCGGGCGAAACTATTGAAAAGGGAACCGTTGTGATCCGCGGCGGTTTGATCGAATCGGTTGGAGCATCGGTCAAAACACCGGCAGACGCTCAAGTCTTCGACGGCACGGGATTGACCGTTTACCCCGGGTTTTTCGATGCTCTGACCAATCTTGGCGTTACGGCTGCCCCGCGTCCTGCTACGCCGACTCCCGGCGGTGGACCTCAAGTAGTGACTGTTGGGACACAAGCGACCGCTCCGCAATCGAATTCCAACTATCCGGCAGGGCTTCGTCCGGAAGAAACGGTGGAAATCGATCTTCGCGGCGGAGACGCACAATTCGATACGAATCGAAACGCCGGTTTTACAACGGTTTTGACAGTCGGTCGGACTGGCATTTTCAATGGCCAATCGGCGGTTATCAATCTTGCGGGCGAATCCGTTTCGGCAATGGTGATAAAGTCGCCGTTTGCGGAACACGTGACTTTTACGACCGTCGGTGGCGGGCAATATCCGGGTTCGCTCCTGGGAACGTTCTCGGCGATGCGGCAGATGTTCCTCGACGCACAGCGTTTGCAGGAAATGAACCGTATCTACGCGGATAATCCGCGCGGCGTAACGCGACCGGCGTCTGACCGCTCGCTCGAAGCATTGATACCGATTTTAAGCGGACAAATCCCCGTTGTTTTCAACGCTAATCGTGAGAACGAAATCGTCCGGGCACTAGATTTTGCTAGGGAATTTAATCTAAAAGCGATAATTGCCGGCGGACAGGAGGCCTGGAAGGTCGCTGCCCGCCTGAAAGCCCAGGACGTGCCGGTTTTTCTTTCGCTGAATTTCCCGAAAAGAACTACATCATCGTCGCCCGAAGCGGATCAGGAAACCATGGACCTTTTAAGATTCAGGGCCGAAACTCCTAAGGCTGCGGCGCGTCTTGCTCAAGCCGGGGTGAAGGTCGCATTCCAGTCCGGCGGAATGACGAGTATAAACGATTTTCTCGCAAATGCCGGAAAAGCGGTGGAAAATGGATTAACTAAGGACGCAGCTGTTCGTTCTATGACTTTAACCACCGCCGAACTTCTTGGGGTTAACGACAGGCTTGGTTCAATAGAAACGGGCAAGATCGCAAACCTGACCGTGGTCAAAGGCGATATTTTCGGCAAGGAGAAGTTTATTTCACACGTTTTTGTCGATGGTAAATTGTTCGAGCAAAAGGAGCCGGCAAAACCTGCCGCCGGTGAAAGGCCCGGAGCGACGCCGCCCGCTGGAACAACTCCGGCAGTTGCCGCCGTTGCAGGAAATTATAGCATTACTATCGAAGTGCCCGGACAGACACTGACCGGGACATTGGCGCTTATCCAACAGGGAAATACCCTGACCGGCTCGATGCAGACGCAGCTTGGTTCGACGCCAATCAAGGATGGGAAGATAACGGCGGAAGGATTTTCGTTTGCCGGAACAGTTGAGTTCGGCGGCTCGACCATAGATATTCTGGTGAAGGGAAGCGTTAACGGAAATCAGATCGCGGGAACGGTTGATTCGCCGCAGGGCACGGTGCCGTTTTCGGGAACAAGAAATCCTTGATCCAGTGGTCAGTTGTCAGTGGCCGGTTGTCAGTTAAGAAGGAAGGAAAGTTTTTAATTGGGGATAAAAGATATATGAGGAATTTTGTTTTAGCTTCGCTGGTGATCTCGATCAGCCTGATTTCATTCTCAATCGCGTCCGCTCAGGCAAAAAATGAAGTTCTTATTAAGAATGCGACGGTTATGACGGCCGCTCGCGGGACTTTGGAGAACACGGACATTTTGATCCAGAACGGAAAGATCGCCCGCATCGGCAAGAATCTGAATGCTTCTACATCCGCGAAAGTTATCGATGCCACTGGGCGATTTGTAGCTCCAGGAATCATCGATGCTCATTCGCACGCGATGATGGATGCTATAAATGAGGGATCACTGGCTGTCACATCGATGACGAGAATTCGAGATGTGTTGAATCCGGGCGATATCTCGATCTATCGTGCTCTCGCGAGCGGCGTGACGGCGGCGAATCTGCTGCACGGTTCGGCAAATCCGATCGGCGGGCAGAATTCGACGGTGAAGTTCAAATGGGGAAAACCGGTCGAGGATTTTATCGTCGCGGACGCTCCTTCCGGTATTAAGTTCGCGATGGGCGAAAATACGAAACGCTCGAGCTTCAATCCGCAGGGCGGGCAAACTCCCCGATACCCGCGGACGCGAATGGGAACGCTCGAAGTGATCCGCGATGCTTTCAACAGAGCGAGAGATTACAAGCAGTCGTGGGATGATTTTAAGGCGAAGAAAACAAAAATGCCGCCGCGAACGGATCTCGAGTTACAGCCGCTCGTTGAGATTCTGGAAGGAAAACGCCTCGTTCATGCCCACGGATACCGCTCGGACGAGCATTGGAATTTGCTGAATCTTGCGGACGAGTTTGGATTTAGGATCGCTTCGCTTCAGCATGGCCTCGAAGCTTACAAAATTGCTCCTGAGATTGCCAAACGGAAAACCGGAGTTTCTATATTTGCCGATAGCTGGAGTTACAAACTCGAGGCATACGACGCGATTCCTTATAACGCTTATATTCTGTGGAAAAACGGCGTCAATGTTTCGATCAATTCGGATTCCGACGAGCGTATTCGCAGATTGAATTTGGATGCGGCCAAAGTAATGAAATACGGAGGCGTGCCGGAGGAAGATGCTCTGAAGATGATCACGCTCAATCCGGCAATGCAGCTCGGAATCGACAAGCGGACCGGTTCCATTGAAGTCGGGAAAGATGCCGACCTTGCGATTTGGACGGCACATCCTTTCAGCGTTTATTCGCGGGTCGATATGACATTGATCGAAGGCGATACGTATTTCGATCGAAGCAAGGAAACTCAAATGCGCGCCGACCTGCAAAAGGAGCGCGAAACGCTTGAGAAACTGGATATTAACAAAGCTCCCGGCAGTGGCGGAACACCGCCAAGGATTCCGGCTGAAAAACGACTGGCTGACAGGGATGACGCAGATCGCGACGGAGGCAATTACTAATGAGTTTCAAGTTCAAAGTTCAAGGTTTCAAGTTTATGAGGTTCGGAATTTATCTGTGTCTTTCCGTTTTCATCTGTGGACATGCCATTTTGGCTCAGAGCGACGGTTCGCAGCAAAACAAAACCGGGCGCGGCGGAACGTTTGCTATCACGAATGTCCGCATTGTCACTGTTTCCGGGGCGACGATAGAAAACGGCACCGTAATTGTTCAGAACGGAACGATCACCGCCGTCGGAGCCGGGACTGCGGTTCCGAAAGGCGCTGAAACTATCGATGGAAAAGGATTATCGGTTTATCCGGGAATGATCGACGCCGGAACAACACTCGGCTTGGCCGAAATCCCGCAGGGTGTCAACGCAACCATGGACGTTGCCGAAGTCGGGACGATGAACGCGAACGCGAAGGCAATTACCGGCGTTAATCCGCATTCTTCACATGTAAACGTCACGCGCGTCAATGGAATTACTACGGTTTTTTCAGCTCCTTCGGGCGGAATTATTTCCGGACAGGGCGCCGTAATTAACCTGAACGGATCGACTCAGGATGAAATGGCGGTGCATTCGACGGCCGGTCTGATGATCAATTTTCCTAGAATCTCCACATTTGGCGGTTTCGGCGGCGGATTTGGGCCACGCCCGACAGTCGATTTCAGCGAAGCTATAAAGAGGCGTGACACGCAGATCGAGGAATTGAAAAAAATATTTAAGAATGCGGAAAACTACTCTCTAGCTAAAGATACCTACGCTAAAGACAAAACTCTGCCTTATACGACGACCGATCTGAAGCTGGAAGCAATGACACCGTATATTCGGGGTGAGAAACCGATTTTCTTCACGGTCGAGCGCGAACGCGATATACGAAGCGTGGTCAAATTCGTTGCCGACATGAAGGTAAAGGGCATCATCGTCGGCGGCCAGGAAGCATGGAAGGTCGCGGACGATTTGAAGAAAAATAACATTGCCGTCATCTACACGAATATTTACAGTCTGCCTGTCAGGGATGACGACGCCTATGATTTTTTGTTCGAAGGGCCGGCGAAGCTAAAAAGTGCCGGTGTTAAATTTGCCATCGGGACCGGTGACGCCGGCGGTGAGGTTCGCGACCTTCCGTATCACGCCGGATTGGCCGGTGCTTATGGATTGGCGAAAGAAGAAGCCCTTAAAGCCGTAACGCTATACCCGGCGGAGATCCTCGGAGTTTCGGATAAGCTTGGTTCTATCGAAGTTGGAAAAATGGCAAACCTTGTCGTTACTGACGGAGACATCCTTGAGCCGCGAACGAATATTAAATATATGTTCATCAACGGCCGTCTTATTCCATTAACGAGCCGCCACACAGAGCTGTTCGACAGTTTCAAAGATAGAAAATAATGTATTGTTATCTATTCGATTGCGAAAGTCTTGTTTAATTACAAGGCTTTTTTCGTTTTTATCGCAGTCCTTGCAACAGTACAACGTCAAAATTCCACTTACCGCGAATGTAAGCAAAGGTGTCATCGAAAGGCGAAACCGCGAAGTGCCGTATCTCTTCTCCGCCCAGGTCGGCAACGAGATGAGGTTTTTCTTCGTCCAGCGACTGCCGCCAAAGGTAATTTCGGCCATTCGAATCCAGAATGTAGCTTAAACTCCTTCCGTCGGCAGACCACGCCAGCCTTTGAGCAAAAGAGTTCCCATATCTGATAACCTTTATTATTTTCTTGCTGTCGGTCTGCATTATGGCGATCTGAAATTCTTTATCGAGGAAAAAATAAGCGATCAGGCTGCCATCCGGCGAGATCGTCGGCCTTTGCATTTTCTTGTCATGTACCAGAATTTCTTCGCCGCCCTCGGCCGGAATTTTGTAAAGAAGGCCGTTCGAATTAGACACGTAATAGACGTGGCGACCGTCGGCGGTAACAAATTCCGGCACTCCGCCATTTCGTTTTGTTATCTGCGTGCGGTTCGTACCGTCCGAATTCATTCTCCATACATGACTGCTGCCCGATTCATTCGATGAAAAGTAGATTGATTTACCGTCCGGAGAAACACGCGCGGACTCGTCGGTAAAATCGTTGTTCGTAAGCTGGCGTTGTTCGCCGCCGTCGCGATTAACTGTCCAAATTTCGCCGTCAAATGTGGAATATACTATCTTTCCGTCTTTCGCAAAGGTCAGATCGCGTGCATTGGTCAGGGTTTTCGTTTCGCCGTTAGCGGAGACATTGATCCTGAAATCCGCGGTAGGCTGAACGGCGATCATTTTGCTACCCGTTCCGTCGAGGCCGATCTTTGCATAACTGGAGGCGTCCGCCGTTAACGGCACCGCCTTATTCGAAAATGCCGGTACGAGCCACACCGACCCTTTTCCTTCTTTGCGTTCTGATGCGGTGAAAAGCAAACCCGTTCCGTTCGGCAGCCATTTCAGACTCTTAACATCGTAAAATTTTCGATCCAGCATTTCCCGTTGGGCACCAGTGTCAATAACTATTTCCGAAATCCCGGCATCGGCCGTATCACTGGCGGCACGGCCGGATGCCATTGCCAGCGATCTGCCGTCGCGTGAGAACTGGCATTCCTTAATATGAAAGCCGTTAGTCGTAGTCAATAGCTTTCGCTCGTTCGCTCCGTCCGCATCCGCAATATAAAGAGAGCAAAAATCGTCTTTCTTAAACGAACATCGGACGAATGAGATTTGTTTATCGTCAGGGGAAAAACTCCCGGACCGTGTTACATTGTCCAGTATTTTTATTGGAACCCCGCCAATTTTGGCGACTTTATAAAGAGCCGGCAAAGCGTGGCCGGAAGCTGGCTTGCGGACAAAAAACAACGACTCCCCGCTGTTCGAGAAAGCCAGATCGAAGTAATAGTCGTCGGACGGAGGTACGATCTGAAGATTCTCCGAGCTTTCCAAATTCCGCAGCCAAACATTGCGTTTTCCACCTGTTACATCCGTGTAGGCGGCGAATTTTCCATCCGGTGAAATAGCCGCGAATTCGCTGTTGCCCGATGTCGGCAGTTTCTCGGCACTGAACGGCGCGGACAATATGGGAGCATTCGGTTCCTGACTTTTGCTGGTCGCATACCACATCCCGGTCCCCAAAACAGCCAGGAGGCTGATTAGAATAAATGGAAGCAGATACGACGGCGAATACTTGCGGAATGCATTCTTGTGACCTGGAGAATTGAGTTCGGATACTTCTATGGATGATTTGCCGTTCGATGCCTCACTTACAGGGGCGATAAAGCGGTAGCCGCGTCGCGGGACCGTTTCGATGAATCGCGGCTGGCGCGAATCGTCGCCCAATGCCTTGCGCAGTAAATTGATGGTGAACGAAAGATTACCTTCTTCTACAAAACTGTCCGGCCAGACGGCTTTGATTAATTGTTCCTTTTCTACAATGTGCCCGTGGTTCTCGATAAGGCTCCGGAGCAGCAAAAGAGCTTTCGGCGTGATCGATACAGGTATTTTGTCCAGAAGCAGGATGTCTTCCTTGACGTCCAATACAAATTCGCCGAACTGTAAGTTCTGTTGTGACAACGACATACCGCTTCTAATAAGTCTCTAAGAACTTTCTCGATGAAACCAAAGGACTTTCCCGGCAAAAGGAAGTTAAAGTCCATGTCTGATAACCGACTGACGTGAATTTTAACACGGATTTGCGTGGTTCGCCCCACTTTCTTTGAATTCGTATGAGGAGTAAATTTGTGAATAAGAACTTTAAAGTTATATTGCCCGCCGTTGTAGCTGTTCTCTTCCTTTCCGTTTTAACCGCATCTGCGCAGTTTACGATAAAGATCCCCAAAATAAAGAAGGAGAAGCCGCAAATAGAGCAGCCGAAAACTGAAAGCGTTACTTCGTCCGAAAAGGCTTCCACCGCATCCGGGGAATCCACCAACTCTCGATATTCCGCGGCGGCCAGGAAAAGTCAGTACGATTTTATCAGGCCTACCGCTGATCCCCAGCTTGTGATCGATACGATCTATATTCAGGCGGAAACCCGCGACGAATATTGGAAAATGCCTCACCAGAAATACAGCAGCTGGCTTCCCAGAGTGCGTTTCGGCCTTTTTTACGATTGGAAATTGACGCTGCCTCACCTTGTTGAATATTTCAATCCCGACGGCTCTCTATGGTTCAGCGAGACGATCGAAGGTGAAAGGCCCGGAGACAATCGGGTAGTGCCCTTTAAGACGGCGCGCGGCTATGTGGACAAAATGTGGGAATCGAAATCAACGGCGGCAACCGGCCTTTACGGCATAAAGATCACAAATACGAATAGCGGCAAAATGATCTTCCAAGGCAAGTTCAAGGTCGGCAAATTCCCACGCGAATATAAGGGGAAAAACGAGGTCGAATTTTACGTGGACCACGATTGGATATTGCCGATCGGCACCGTTTCGTTTCACCACAGCAGTTTCAGCGGACAAGATGTAGGCTTCAATTTTCCGGTGGAGGTGAGCATGTGGTTCAAGCAAAATCCCGGCTCCGATCATCAGCTCGAAGCCCGCCTGTTTTACAAAGGACAGCAAATCGCCGTTACCAAACGCCTCGAAGGAAACGAAGACAGGGCAAGCGAGATCGGAAATCTTTCAGCGGACCTTCACCACTGGAAGCGTCTGCAATTCCAATGGTTCAGCGAAAATGTAAACGTCGATAACGGCGGATCGTATCACAAGGACAACATGCCGAAAAGCTTTTTTGTGGATAGAAATCCCGGCGAATATACCGTGAAGGTTTACGACAAAGGAACTCAAGTCCGTGAGGCGAAGTTCACTGTCGGAACGGACGGCAGGGTCGTTGACGGCGGGTATCAAAAACCGGGCTATCTTGCTTATTACAAGGTAATCATCCCCGTCACCGTGATCGGAACGAGCGAAAAATGGAATGCCCCCGCATGGAAGACCGAGGCATTTTACGGAAATCCAATGGCCGGATTTGCGGTTCAATAGCCTTCATCGCTCTATACCGGAAGGGATAGAGCATTCAACTATTAGAAAGGAGTAGACGATGTCACGACCAAGTTCAACATTCTATTACGAAGCGAATGTCTTTGCATCGGCTAGTATCCTACATATGCCCATCCTTGCCCTTAGCATGGGCGACAATGATTCAGAGCCATGGCACAGCGGGATCGTCAGAAACGATATCGAATTCAAAAATTTATCGAGCGTATGAATCGCAAGTCTTGAATAAAATAGGCTCATTAAAATTTCTGCGGAATTTCCTCTCCTTCGGGGAAAAACTCGAGTGATGCGGAATTGAGACAATATCTCTGACCCGAAGGCGGCGGACCATCCGGGAAAATGTGGCCCTGATGGCCGTCGCAACGGGCACATCTGATTTCAATTCGCCGCATTCCGTAGCTGTTGTCTTCTATACTTCGTAGATGCTCCTTATCGAACGGAGAGTGAAACGACGGCCAACCGGTTCCCGAATGAAATTTATGTTTAGAGGTAAACAAAGGCAGACCGCAAAGTCGGCAGGCATATGTTCCTTCTTCCTTATTATCAAGCAGAGTGCCGCAGAAAGCCGGCTCGGTGCCGTGGTCAAGCAAAACACGGCGCTCCTCGCTACTCAAATCCTGGGCCAGCCTTTCTCTTATTTCATCCGAGATCGGCCTAATATCGTATCCACTATCCGACGTTTCTAAATGTTTATCAGGAGTCATGATTCAATAATGTCAAATACCCGGCAAAACTACAAATAGTTCTGCATCGCGAAAATATAATTCCATTCAATAAGATTCACCGAGATATAAGCGCTCCGGCTGCAAGATGCCGAACACTTTCATGAGACAATTCAGCAACTATCCGATTTACATCAATCATCCCGGCCGATGGGAGGAAGTTCGGATGAGGCAGCGGGTCGCCTTTGTCGATATGGAGGACTACAAGATGATGACGTGGCTGGATTACACCGGTAAGCGGCTGTACGAGATCATGGAGGACAAGAACCCGCGCTCCGACTCGATCGCTTTTGAGAATGATGTTTACCGCCAACTGCAGATCATTTATTCGACTGACATTGGACGACTTCTTTTCGATTCCCTCAATCGAAATCAGAAGTATTGGATCGTACCCCTGGATTACCTCGATAAAACGCAGTGCGCATGCGGAGCGTACGTTTTTCCGGGGCAGCCTAAGGAAGGCGGAGGCGTTAGGCTCTATTACAATCCAACGGATTTTAACTCGGCTTCCAAAAGGTGGATGGGTGCGGACGACATACTTTTCCATGAGTTAGTGCACGCTTATCGGAATGGACAGGTAGGATACGATGTTACTAATTCCGCGAAGCCGGTCGCGGACAACGAGAATGCTGAAGAATTCTTCGCTTTGCAGATGCAGAATGTGTACCTGGCCTGTCGCGGGGCTACGCGTTTTTATCGAACCTATAAACGGCTTGAGTCGGTTTCTAAATCGACGGCGTATCAATACCTTGTCGAAAATGTGGAAGCCGTTATGGCACTTCGCCATTTTGCGGAGAAAGAACCGCTTGCGAAGACCGTATCGCGATGGATGAAACCGCCGAATTCGTTCAATCCATGGCGGGATCACTTGGTTTTGGAACGGCTTTACATTAGTCGCGCATCGCTCGGCATGAGCCGTCTGCCGCCATTTTGACCGCAAAGGACTATAATCTTACTGGTCTATTTTTTTCTCCAGTTTGCGAAGCCTTTGCGCCATTTCGCCGAGCTTTCTATATGCCGCCGTCGAACGCAGCCATTCACGATTGTCGAATGCCGGAATACCGGAAATAATTTTTCCGTTTTCAACGTCGTGGCTCGTGGCGGATTTAGCTGTAATTACGGCGTCGTCTCCGACCTTAAGGTGGCCGGCGATGCCGACCTGGCCAGCAAGAATTACCCTTTTTCCGATAATGGAGCTTCCCGCAAGGCCGGTTTGCGAGCAGATCAGGGCGTCCTCATCGATTGTGCATGAATGGCCGATCTGAACCAGATTATCGATCTTTGCACCGCGCTTGATGCGGGTTTCGCCGACAGATGCGCAATCTATCGCCGTATTTGCGCCGATCTCCACATCATTTTCGAGCACGACCCGGCCGGTTTGCGGGATTTTTAACCAATGTTTCTGCTCGTCCTTTGCGTATCCGAAACCATCGGGACCAATAGTTGAATTATTATGAATAATACAGTTTTCACCGATCTCGCAGTTTTCGCGGATTGATACACCGGAATGTATGACGGAATTCCGGCCGATAGAAACACCGTCGTAAAGCGTTACGTTCGGAAAAAGTTTTACACCAGCCGCGACACGGCAGTTCTTTCCTATTACTACGTTTGCGTGAATCTCCGCTTCTGGGGATACATCGGCCGATTCATCTATAACTGAGCGTGCGTGAACAAATGCCTGAACCTCAACATCAGGATGAAAGATTCTCAACGAACGCGTATACGCCAAATACGAATCCTTCGCCCGCAAAACGGCTAGATCCGGCCGGTTTATCGTGACGTTTTCATTCAGGAATATAGCCCCGGCTTTAGTGGTGCCGATCTGCGGCGTATATTTCGGATTAGCCAAAAAAGTGATGTCATTAGGGCCGGCAATGTCCATGCCGGAGGCTCCGCTAATCTCCATCTTCGGCGATCCCTGTTCGATCTTTGAGTGCGTTCTTTCGGCCAGTTCGGTAAGTTTCATAGAATTATCCTTGAAAAATTGTGCATCGATATGCAACACTATTTTTAGCAGACTATAATTGCCCAAGCAATGCGCCCAGTATTTGTTGCCCACTTTCCTCAATCGACGCAGTACCAAAATCCAGGAGAGACAGCAGAATGAACGAAAAAATCCTAAATCAGCCCGTAAAGAAGAGTTCAGCTGAAGAATATCTTATGTCCGAACGCCACAGCTCCACGAGAAACGAATTCATTGATGGACGTGTGCTTGCACGCGCCGGATCGAACAGGTCGCACAGTATGATCGTATCAAACGCTGCGATTGCGGTCGGAAGCCGTATGCACGGCCATAAATGCGAGATATACATCGGCAACATGCGGGTAAAGCTGCCGAATAATTTTGTCTGCTATCCGGACGTTGTGATCGTAAACGGCGAGCCGAAATTCAGCGATCAGAATAGCGATGTACTGCTGAATCCGACATTGGTACTGGAAATATTTTCGAACGAAACGAATTCTTCGGACAAGACCAAGAAACTCGAAAGCTTTCTTGAGATGGAAAGTATTAAAGAGTGTTTTTTGGTAAAAGAGGACGAAATGCGTGTCGAGCATTATGCCAAGCAGAACCAGAAGCAGTGGATCTATCGCATTTATAACGAACGTGACGATGTGATCTCGCTTGATTCTATCAATACCAAAATCTCGCTCGCGGAACTCTACGCCCAGATTAAATTCAAACAGGCTGAATTCAGCTCTAAAGCAGTCAATTAGTAGTGGCACCACTCAGATGGCGGTTGGCAGTTGAGGATTCTTGACTGCGAGCCGCCATTTTTACATTAAACTCACAGGATCAATCTCTACGTGGACTATTCGCAAGTCGCATTCGCTCGTTTCGGCTTCGCTCAGCCCGAAATCAAGAAGTTCTCTCAGCTTTTGCCGACTTTCGGATTTGATCAGAATCTGAAGCCGGTATTCACCTTTCAGCCGCGACAGTGACGCGGGTGCCACTCCCAATATCCTGCACGCTTTTTCCGTATTCGCATTATCTAAACACTTCTTCAATAACTGCCCATTTTCGAGAGCGTGTTTATAATCCTCGTGTTTAATTAGGATGGACGCCAGCACCACAAATGGCGGATAACTCATCCGTTTCCGGTAACGCATTTCTTCGGTAAAGAAAGCCTCGAAATCCTGCTCGCGAGCGTGGCGCAAAGCATAGTGTTCCGGATAATATGTTTGGATCATCACGCGTCCAGGCAAACCGCCGCGTCCGGCACGCCCCGCAACTTGAGTTAGAAGCTGAAACGTCCTTTCCGCCGAGCGAAAATCGGGAAGACCTAAACCAGTGTCAACGGAGATCACGCCGACCAGCGTGACATTGTGAAAATCGTGCCCCTTCGCCAGCATCTGCGTCCCGACCAGCATATCTATCTCGCCATTATCGAATCCGATCAATATCTTCGCCATTTCGCCGCGTTTGGCCATCGTGTCGCGGTCAATGCGGGCAATGCGGAGGTCCGGGAATTTTTTATTCAGCGTGACCTCAAGTTGCTCGGTGCCTTCACCGATGAAATACAGAAACTCACTTTTGCAAAACGGGCAATTGTTCGGAACGGCCACATTATGACCGCAATAATGGCATACGAGCCGCGAATCGCGTTTATGATATGTAAGCGTAATGTCGCAGTTTTTGCATCTAAGGCTCTCGCCGCATGTCCGGCAAAGGACAAACTGCGAAAAACCACGGCGGTTTAACAGGATTATCGACTGCTCGCCTTTTGAATGGGTTTCCAGTATTCCTTCAATGAGCTGCGGTGAAAGCGAAATGTCCTTGCCGGCCTGGCGAAAAACGTCCCGCATATCGATCAATTCAGCTTTAGCGAGCGGGCGCCCGCCGATACGATTTTGCAATTGAAGATACTGGTATTTTCCGTCCTTTGCATTCTGAAAAGTTTCGAGCGCCGGAGTTGCTGAACCCAAAATAACTGTGGCATTCGCGAGATTTGCCCGCATAACGGCTACGTCACGGGCGCCGTAATACGGAGCTTCGTGTTGTCGATACGAGCCGTCATGTTCTTCGTCAACAATTACCAGCCCGATATTCTGCAGCGGAGCGAAGACGGCAGACCGGGTTCCGATAGCAATCCTGGCCTGACCTTTTCGTATTCGCCGCCATTCGTCAAAACGCTCGCCGGGCGAAAGATTTGAGTGAAGAATTGCAACCTCATCGCCAAAAATAACGCGCAGCCGTCGGGAAAAGATCGGCGTAAGGGCAATTTCAGGCACAAGCATTAACGCGGATTTGCCGCTGTCCAGGGCACTACGCATTGCCCGGATATAAACCTCGGTTTTACCGCTGCCCGTTACGCCGCGAAGCAGAAAGGCCTTGTAGCTGTTCGATTCCAGAGCTTTCTGTATTTCTTTAAGAGCAAAAGACTGTTCAGCATTCAATATCAGATCATCGAGTGTAGGAAATTCCGCATTCGCCAGCGGGTCACGCAAGACTTCCTGTACAAATATTTCGATCAGCCCTCGTTTTGCCAGCGTATTGATCGATGAGGCACCGACATCTGCCTTTTCAATGAGTTCCGTGAACAATATTTCGCCGCCGCTTTCCGCAGTCGTATCGATTATTTTCTGTTGAACGGGCGTGAGTGGCTTTGGTTCGACATCAGCAGCGTTTTCCGCAACGAGGCGGACGGCCTTGCGAAGCTTTACTTTTACCTTCGTGGTGACGTTTCGCTGGTGAGTCGAAAGCAGGCCTTTTGCGACCAACTCACGAATGCCGCGTTTCGCATTCGCTTCGCCAAATTCTTTTACAAGTCCGCGACGTGACACGTCGGCGTTGTCAGCAATGAAGCGAAGAATTTGGCTGCGAACCGATGATGCACTTGGAATCTTTTGAAGCTCTTCACGTCCGGTTTCGGTGATCTGTACGACCATTTCACTTGCCGTGTTGATTCCGGCAGGAAGCGAAGCTTTTAGAATTTCGCCCCACGACGCGGCGTAATAATCCGCGGTCCACTGCGTGAGGGCGAGTATTTCTTCGGTCAGCAGCGGTTCTTCGTCGAGCAGTACGGCAGCATCTTTTACGACGGATTCGTCTATACCGAGTTCAGGATCGAGTTCCGCTGAAAGAGCGACGGTATATCCGGTCAGGCTGCGTTTTCCGAACGGTACAAGCAGCCGCGAACCGGGCTTTACGAGGCCGCCAAATCCGATTGGAAGCCGGTAGGTAAATGTTCGCCGCAAGGGAAGCGGAAGAGCTACCTCGACATAATGAGCGGCCGTTTCGCTGCTTTTAGAGGTTTTAGGTTCGATGTCTAAAATGATAACCTATTGGAACTTTTTAGGAAAACATTGGTCTAAGTAGAAAGAGGTTATTGAACATAATGCTGCTCGAGCAAACTGAAGAAAAAAAAGGCAATAGTAAAATCCTCATCATCGGCGGCCTGGTCGGCGTTGCGCTTATCGCAGCTGCTATTTTCGCGATGTCGTTCCGCCCATCGATGGAAGATCAGATGGCATCGATATTGGAAGGTTCATTCCGCGAAGGTTCGCCGGAATTCCAACGGATAACTAAAGACATTATCATCTCGACCGATCCGCGCACTGTGCAGTCGCCAAATGCTTTCGGCAAAATTTCGATGTTCATCACCGGCAATATTCGCAATAAAGGAACGAATAATATTAATGGTCTGGAGGTGAACGTGGCAGTCGTCGATCAGTTCAACGCGGTGCTTCGGGAAAAGCGCGTACTGGTGATACCCACGCAGCGAGAACGGCTCGGGCCGGAAGACACGATTCCTATTACACTAAGCTTGGACGGTTTCGACGAAACCGATGACCGGGCGAATATCCGGTGGAAGGTAACGGCGATCAGAATCGAATAATGCTAAGTTTTCGATGTCTGCTCCACAAATAATTCTTCAAGAGATTGTTTTACCGATTGAACCGAGATTAATTTACCGCCCGCCTCACTGCTGATCCGCAATACGTTCTCGACCTCGTTTTCGCTCAATACTACCACGCTCGTGCCGCTGCCCTTTGCGGTGACTATGGCTCCGGCAGTTGAATCGAACACAGCCGGCGACAAGCCTTTAAGATTAATTTCGAAGGATTGCTGTTCGCCGCCGCTCGCGAGAAGTTCTTCAAGATTTCCAGTCGCGGCGAGTTTGCCGTTTCGAAGGATCGCGACCTCGTCGCACAACGCTTCGACATCCGAAAGAATGTGCGTGGACATAAAAACAGTCGTGCCTTTATCACGCAAGCCGGAGATCAATTCGCGAATTTCGCGGCGGCCCATCGGGTCGAGGCCGCTCATCGGCTCATCCATAATAACGATCTCAGGATCGTTTACGAGCGATTGCGCGAGGCCCACACGCTGGAGCATTCCTTTTGAAAACTTCCGCAGCTGCTTGTCCCAGTCTTTTTCCGCGAGGCCTACACTTGTTAGCAGTTCCGCCGTCTTTTCTCGTCGTTTTGCGGTTTCAATGCCGAATAGCTCGCCGAAATAGTTCATCAATTCGCGGGCCGTCAGGTAATCGTAAAAATACGGATTTTCCGGGCAATAGCCGATCGACGAATGCATATTCGAATCCGAAATCTCACGCCCGAGAATCTTTGCCGTACCCGAACTCGCGAACAGCAGGCTCATCAAGATTTTGATGGTCGTCGTTTTTCCGGCGCCGTTTCCGCCGAGGAAGCCGAAAATTTGGCCGCTCTTGACGTTCAAACTAAGATCGTCGAGTGCCCGTACCTTTTTCTTTCGCCAGAAACCGGTTTCGTAATCCTTCGTTAAATTGGAGATCTCTACTATTGCTTCCATAAAGTTTATCGATCAAATCTTGATTTAGGGCTGAGAGAAATATCGCACTTTTCCCGGTCGAGAATGTAAGGGTCACCGTTCGGATCGGCAATATTATTCGCTTTATCTACACGGAATTCATTCCCGCCGGGGAGTTTTACCGACCGCAGCAGCGGCAAAACTTCGTTCCAGGATTGGGGGCAGCGGCCCGTTGATTCCTTGGCCTTTTTGATCACCGCGCGAATCGCGTCCCTTTCATCGAGTGCATTCAGCTCCTTCAACCGGAATTCGGCATTGCCCTTCGTCTGCTTGTCCTGGGCCTGGTTCAGCATTTGAACGTACATCGAACGCGCGGTTTCACGGCTTCCGCCCTGGTTATGCATCGAGGCCGCCATCAACTTCATAAACGCCGCCGAGCCTTCGATCTCCGAGCCTTGTTTGTAGATCTGTCCGGCCTTTTCGTAGTCCTTCAGCCGCCAGTGAATGTATCCGAGATTGTGATACAACCGCCACTGACCAGGATTATTTTTAATGCCTTTCTCAATCAAAAGGATAGCTTTCGCCGGATCAACGGCCGGCAAAACACTGGCTCCGTAAGAATAAGCCGCCATAAATTTGGGATCCAGGTCCGTCGCGTTGTCCAGATAAGGATATAGCAGTCGGGGATTAAGCGAACTTAAATCTTCGAGATTAACATTGGCTAATTCGACTTTTACGATCTTATCACCGACATACTGCAGGGATTTCATCCAGTACCAATCGGCAATCAACCCTTCGGCGCCAAGAGCGAATCCATTCAACCGTTTACCTTCAAGAGTGAGATCTGCGTCCTCGTATCCCTGAGGCAGTAATACACGATTGCGTTCAAGAAAATTGCTCAGGGTAAAGACCAGGCCGAACCCGAAAACGACAATCGCAAAAGCTATTGAAATTATTTTTAATGAGCCTTGCATCATTTAAAATTCCGGCGGCTGAATATCAGGATCGTGAGGGTCAACAGGATCGCTATATAGACCAGGGCGTAGACCGCCGCGCCGCTTAGCATTGAACCGCTCGGAATCAGACCGTTTGCAGCCTCGGTTCGAAAGCTGAAATGGGCCAGGTTTGGCAATAAGTAATAGATCGTTTCAAAAAAGATCACGGCCGCACGGGAACCCAGGGACGCTGCCAGATCGCGCAGCGAAGAACTCATGTGCCCGATAATAAATACGAAAAATGTGAGTAGTGCGGAAAGCGAAGGCGATGAAAATGACGAAAACAAAACCGCGACACCTGTAATTATCGCAAGTTCGAGAAATATCAGGATTATACTTCCCCACGCCGGGCCGACTAGAGAATTACCGCCAACATAAAGCAATGCGATAGTCACACCGGCTCCCATAATTGCAACGTTGACGAGAAGTGTCAGGCACAACCCGAGATATTTGCCGATGATGAAAACACCGCGTCCAACAGGTTTTGAAAAAATCGCATAGACCGTCCGTTTTTCAATCTCTTTCGAAACCAGGCCGATGCCCACAAAGATAGCGATAAATGTTCCGAACACTAAAATCGCGTTCAACCCGATGTTCACGATGGTGCGGGCTTCGTGCCCGTCGGTAAGATCCCCAAGTATTATTGCGCAGGCAATTATCAGCAGCACAAAGACGACCAGATTATAAAGGATGCGGTCGCGAACCGCCTCGCGGAAGGTGTTTCCGGCAATGGCCTTTAATTGATGAATTAAAGAGGGTTTAATCGGATTCATATGGAACGAATGGAAAGCTGATCAAATGTTTAGGAATTATTGCGACGGTGTGTAGTGCGAATACACCGGCGATCAATATTATAGCTAAAACCAGGGGATATTTTCAAAAGAAAAAGTTAGAGGTGCTAGTGGACTATAATCTAAGTTCGTAGACTGTATCGCGTAGCGATAGCTTGAATTCAGCCGTGGGTTTCAACCCACGGAATAAAGGCAACGGTTTTCTTGCCGCGTCAGCGGCAATTGAATCACACCTTTGATATCAGCCGTCGCTGACGCGACGAGGAATCTTTTTATAGCATACCGTGGGTTTAAACCCACGGCTAAACTCATGAGGTCACTACGCGACACAAAATTAGGAAACTTATATTACACAGCACTAGCATTGTGAGAATGGAC
>JANMSP010000400.1:0-1676 GCA_031389475.1 Pyrinomonadaceae bacterium | reverse complement strand
CGTCGGCGAAGTGGTCGCCGCCACCAAAGCGGGACAGGCGAATGTGTCGAAACACCTGGGCGCGATGCTTGAAGCCGGCATTGTCTCGCGCCGCAAGGAAGGCTTGAACGCCATATACCGCGTCTCGGACGAAACGATTTTTGAGCTGTGCGACGTGGTTTGCTCGCGTCTCAAAGCGCAGCTCGACGCGCGCCAGAATGCGCTGGCGGGCATTTAATTGTAGCCTGACAATGCTTGTGAACGCTTTTATTACTCCGCGGAATTTATTAAGGTTGAAATTTGGTTTGTGTATGAAATAAAGATTCTCAAAAGCTATTTACAAATATTCAAAGAGCTATTTTCATCTTAATTTTTAAAAATAAAGTCTGCGACGAGCGGCAGATGATCGGAGGCGAGGAGAGCCAGACGGGTGCGGTGAACAAAAGCGTTTGTCATTTCCAGATGATAGTCGTAATAAATATGGTCGAGGTGCAAAAACGGCAGAACGCCGGGGTAAGTGCGGCGGCGGTTCATAATTTCGCGCAAATCGTGCGAGCGGAAATGCGCTTTTAAAAGGCGTGAAGTCAAACCGTGCGTCCATTCGTTAAAATCGCCGAGAAGAATGCGCGGCGCGAGATGTTGGCGGCTTAAAATTTCGCCGTCAAGTAATCTTTTTACTTGACGGCGGCGTTCAAAAAAAGCCGTGCCGAGATGAATATTATATAGATGCAGAAGATGGCGCGCATCTAATTTAATGTCGGCTTGAAAACACCCGCGCGGTTCGCGCCCTGGAACGGTTATATCGAAATTCTTCGTTTCCGTAATCGGAAAACGGGCTAAAACAACATTCCCGTAAGCCGCGCCGCGCAGTCGGCGATTCTCGCCGATGGAAAATTCGTAACCGAGTTCTCCGGCGATAAAGCTCGCTTGATTTTCTTCACGCGCCGCGCCGCTCGCCGAGACGACTTCCTGCAAAGCGATTATATCGGCGCGGGTTTCGCGTAGCACATCGGCAATCCGCGACGGATTCGTGCGAAAATCCAAACCTTTGCATTTGTGGATATTGTAGGTAACGACGCGAAAACTTTCGTTCATCGTGAGTAATCAAATGTCCTTTTTATTTTCTTTTCGTTCCGGCAGAAACTACGTTTCTCAGAATTATTTATCTGCCTCCGGTTTTTCATCTTTCTTTTCTTTGTCCTGTCGAAATAATTGATAAGCGTTGATAAACAGCGCGACTGCGAACCATAAAGCGATAAGCCCAAGCGGAATCGCAATAATTTCTGACCAGACGACGGCGACCACGCCCAAAATCAACAGCAGGAAACCGCCGACTAAATTAATTTTCGCTTCCATCGCGCCGAGTTCGCGCTTGTTTTTCGCGGTAAAAGATGCGCCGAGCGCGTCGCCGATGACGATTGCTGACGGCGCGTAACGCGCCGTCGTGCCGGAACTCGACGCGCCTCGGTGCCGTTTCCGTGCTTGTTCCGACACAGGCTGCGCTTTGTTTTTCGCGTCCAAAACGATTTCCGTCGCGTTTTGTAAATCCGCCAGATACATTTCCTGCATCTGCCGTCCGAAATTCTCGTCTTCGATTAAAACGTCAATCTCACAGTTGGAAAGCCAACTGGCGATGTTCAGATTCGTCGAACCGATGCGCGAATAATAGCCGTCAATAACCGCCGTTTTCGCGTGGA
>JANMSP010000442.1:0-6459 GCA_031389475.1 Pyrinomonadaceae bacterium | reverse complement strand
AATGCCGGAAAACACATCTCTCAACAGAAACTTACACGCCGCGAAGAACTCTAAGAAAGACGAGTTTTACAAGCAGCTTTCAGATATCGAAAAGGAACTCAAGCATTACAAAGGACATTTCAAAGGTAAAACCGTTCTCTGCAACTGCGACGATCCGCGCGTGAGTAATTTTTTTCACTATTTCTCGCACAATTTCGAAGACCTCGGCCTTAAGAAACTCATCACGACCTGTTACAAGAACCAAAACCGCGATCTTTTTAGCGAACACACCAGCGAGAACGCAATTTATCTCGAGTACACCGGCGATCGTAGCGGCAACAAAGTCCCTGACCCCGAAGAGATCGGCATTATCCCCTTAAAAGGCGACGGCGACTTCCGCAGCGACGAATGTATCGAACTACTAAAGTCTGCCGACATCGTAGTAACAAACCCACCGTTCTCGTTGTTTAGGGAATATGTCGCTAACCTTGTGGCAAGCGGCAAGAAGTTTCTGGTCATTGGTAACATTAACGCGGTTACGTATAAAGAATGCTTCGAGTTGATTAGGCAAAATAAAATGTGGTTGGGTTATAACTGCACCAGACATTTTGCAAGGCCAGATGGCTCAATGTATGAAACTGCGAGATCATTCTGGTACACAAACCTTGAAATTAATAAACGCCACGAGGATTTGATCCTTTTCGAGAAGTACGATCTTGAGAAATACCCAACATACGACAATTACGATGCAATAGAAGTATCTAGAACCAAAGATATTCCAATGGACTATGACGGCGTGATGGGCGTTCCAATCACCTTTCTTGATAAACACAATCCGGAGCAGTTTGAAATTGTCGGTACAACTGAGTCCAACGACCGGGACAATGACTTCAGGACGCGCTTCTACACCTCGCAAGAGTGTCGCGATGGGTATCAGCAACGGTTCGGTAAGCCCGGTGTTTACGATCTCAACGCATCTGGAGTCGTGAAAGGAATCAAAGTCTTCAAGCCCGTCCTAATCCGAAGGAAGAAAAAATGAATTTCTCGCCGAGCGGCGAAGCTGTGCTTCGCCGGAAGACTGCCTTAAATATTGCGGCTATGCCGCCGCTCCAAAACGGCGGCATAGCCGCAAGGAATTATTGTAAGATGTCGGAAAAGCACAGCTTTTCCGCTCGGCGATTAGAAGCAAAATAAATCGGCTTTTCCGCTCGGCGATTGAGAAGCAGAAAATATACTAGCTTTTCCGCTCGGCGATTGAGAAGCAACAGAAATCTATGGACATCACACTTAAAGAGATCACTGTAAAAGAGTTGACCGACGGCTATCAAGACAATAACGAAGCCGGGGTTGTCGGTTACGGCGGGAAGCTCGATATTCGTCCGCCTTACCAGCGAGAGTTTATTTACAAAGACAAGCAGCGTGATGCCGTTATCGACACTATTCGCAAAGACTTTCCGCTGAATGTAATGTATTGGGCTGTGCGTGAGGACAGTAACTACGAGGTGATAGACGGCCAGCAGCGTACCATCTCGCTCTGTCAATATATTAACGGAGATTTTTCGTTTCAGAACCTTTATATCCACAATCTGCAGGACGACATAAAAGAAAAGATATTAAATTACAAGCTGATGGTTTATCTCTGTTCGGGAACGGACAGTGAAAAGCTCGAATGGTTTAAGACGATCAACATCGCGGGCGAAAAGCTGACCGACCAGGAACTCCGGAATGCCGTCTATTCGGGGACTTGGGTAACGGACGCCAAGAGATACTTCAGCAAGAACGGCTGCCCGGCTTACGGCATCGGAAGCAGCTATCTTAACGGATCGCCGATTCGGCAGGACTATCTTGAAACGGCGATCGCGTGGATATCGCCGGACAACATCGAGCACTATATGTCGCAGCGTCAGCACGACGAGAATGCCAGTTTGCTGTGGCATTACTTTCAAAGCGTCATCAACTGGGTGAAAGCCACTTTTCCGAAATATCGCAAGGAAATGAAAGGTATCGATTGGGGGAATTTGTACAACCAATTTAAAGACGCTCCTTTCGACACGGATAAGCTGGAACAACAGGTCGGGGAATTAATGATGGATGAGGACGTAACCAAAAAGTCCGGGATCTACCGGTATGTCTTGACCGGCGAAGAAAAGCACCTGAATATCCGCCAGTTTTCCGATAATCAAAAAAGAGAAGCCTACGAACGGCAAAAAGGCATTTGCGTTAAATGCAGCGAACATTTTGAGCTAAATGAAATGGAAGCCGATCACGCGACACCCTGGCACGAAGGCGGAAAAACATCTGCCGACAACTGCCAATTGCTCTGCAATGAAGATAACCGCAGAAAATCAGGAAAATAAGTTATCCGGGCAGGAACGCATCGGTAGCGAAGCGTGCCCTTAGGCAAAAGGCACACTCGTTTACTCGCGTTGCCGCACATATTGCCAAATTTGTGAAACAGGTGTATTATAATCTTAATAATACCTGCCAAGCCTCTCAACGATGCTCAAATGAGCGGGTTTTCTTACTTTAAATTGACGAGCATGAAATACTAAAAAGACGCGCTCACACCCGAGCAACAGTCGTATTACCTTGCATGCTGCTTTCTATATATGCTTCGCTCGATAAACCCAAATACGCGATTTGTTGATCACTTGAAAAACCTGCTGAATCGATACCCCAATTTGAAACTCGGAGCGATGGGGTTTACTGATGACTGGGAATCCCAGCCATTCTGGAATTCTTGACCTGTGAGACCAACGGCGCCTAAATTAGTCATCAGTGCTTTTTCTTCCTCGACCGGCCGCCGACGGAGACGGTTTCGGAGAGTTTGAGGAGGAGCGCGGTGCCCTCGATATTGGGATGGATGAATTTGAGCTGTGTGTCGATGTTTATGCCGAAGTGGCGGCAAAACGGCGCGGCGTTTATCCGCCAGCCGTGGCCGCTTTGCAGCACCGGGAACGTTGCCGGCAAGCGCGGGCTTGCGGGTTCGATCGCGATGATGTCCCGCGTGCGGCTGTAATTCAGGTAAACCGCGGCGGGTTTTCCGAGGTGATTATAAATGTTTCGGTTTAGCAGAATGAGGTGTGCCGGGCTGATCGTAACGTGAATACGCTTGCTCGCCGCTTCGCTCGCTCCGCCTTGAAATCTTTCAAATTCTCTATCCATAATCGTATTACGCTAAATTGCGTCTGTATCATAGATAGCACAATATCCTATCTGCGGTCAACACATTTTTGTTTCCTGTGAAATTGGCTCGGCTTAAACGCCGGGATTTTACCGATGTCGCAAGCTTGCCGCCCATTTCGGCCTTTTTGGCCGTTTTGTTAAAATGCCCGCAAAAGATGTAGCCCCCAGACAAGTTTTAGCTGCACCAGTGGCTATTCGTTCTGCACCAGCCGGTTGGCCGAACTGCATCGGCTAAACTCAGCTTGCGGACAAAACGGGCGGCGGCATAGCCGCGATTCTCTTTTACCAACTGCGGAAAAGCTGAGCTTTTCCGCAAATAGATGGGCATAGCCCAAAGATCGGTCGAATCACATATTTGACGGATCAAGATTAGACAGAACAGCCAGCAACTCACAAAAAAAAACAGAGAAGAAAATTTATTTCTCCTCTCTGCGTTTTTCGTGTTTTCTGTGGTGAAAAAATCTTAGACGTCCAGATTCTTCACGTCCAGAGCATTGTCCTCGATGAATTTACGTCGCGGCTCGACCTGATCACCCATTAAGACCGTGAAAATGCCGTCGGTTTCGATGGCGTCATCGACGCGGACTTGGAGCATCGTGCGTTTTTCGGGGTCCATGGTCGTTTCCCAGAGCTGTTCGGGATTCATTTCGCCGAGGCCTTTGTAACGCTGGATGGTCAGGTCTTTTTTGGCCATTCCGGTGACGCGTTCGAGCAGCAGTTCGCGAGAATTGATAGTTTCGCTCGAGCCGTTTTCGCCGATGATGAACGGAGCGGCGAAATCTTCTTCTAAACGAAGCATTAATTCAATCGCTTTTTGAAATTCGACATAGCTCGCCATATTCCAATCGAAAAGGATACGCTGAAGATTCGGCATCGTGATCTGGATTTCCGAAAGGCCGTGTTCCTCGTCGCTCATCAGCTCGGTATCGAATCCTGCGGCGGCGATCTTGCCTTCGAGCTCAGCCATTAATTCAACCTGCTCGAAAACTTTTCGCAGCTTGATGCCGTGCTTTGTCAGCACGCCGTCTTTTCCGGCAAACGCTTCCATAACCACGTTTAACAGCGCGGCGTCATTGCCCATGCGGCGGGCAAAACGCTCAAAGTAGGTTTTGTATTCGGTCGTCTGCTCTAAAGCCTTCGCAAGTTCCTTGCCCGACACGGTTTTATCGCCGGCCGTGATCTCGACATCGTTCGTGCCCATTCGCATCAGGTAGCGGAGCATCGCTTTTTCGTCCTTGATGTACTCTTCCTTTTTACCGCGTTTGACCTTATAAAGCGGCGGCTGGGCGATGTAAATATAGCCGTTTTCAAGCAGTTCGGGCATTTGGCGATAGAAAAACGTGAGTAAAAGCGTGCGGATATGGCTGCCGTCAACGTCGGCGTCGGTCATCAGGCAGATTTTGTGATAACGAAGTTTATTGACATCGAAATCTTCCTTGCCGATACCGGTGCCGAGAGCGGTGATCAGAGCCTTGATCTCGCCGTGGCCCAGCATCTTATCGAACCGGGCTTTTTCGACGTTCAAAATTTTACCCTTTAGGGGCAGAACGGCCTGATTCTTTCGGTCGCGGCCCTGTTTGGCCGAGCCTCCGGCGGAATCTCCCTCAACAATGTAAATTTCGGACAGTGCCGGATCTTTTTCCTGACAATCGGCCAGTTTTCCTGGCAAAGTCGATGTGCCGAGAGCGCTTTTACGCACGATCTCGCGGGCCTTTCTAGCGGCTTCACGGGCACGCGCGGCATCGACCGTTTTACCGACGATCTTCTTTGCAACTATAGGATTTTGCTCAAAAAATTCGCCGAGCTTTTCATTCAAAAACGATTCGACCGGGCCTTTTACCGGGGAATTAAGCCTGCCCTTTGTTTGCCCCTCGAATTGCGGCTGGGGAATTTTAACACTGATGATCGCGACCAGGCCTTCGCGGACATCGTCGCCGGAAAGCGTGACCTTGGCATTTTTCGTCAGCCCTGAGCTTTCTGCATAATTATTGATCGTTCTCGTAATCGCACCGCGAAAACCGGAAAGATGCGTTCCGCCATCGACGGTGTTGATATTATTCGCGAACGAAAAAATCTTTTCGTCGTAACTATCGTTGTACTGCATCGAAATTTCGATGGAAAGATCGTCATCCACAACCTCGAAATAAAGCGGATCTTCGTGCAGCGTTGTCTTGTTTTTGTTCAAATGCTTAACAAATTCCGCAATTCCTCCTTTGTAATAAAATTCGTGAGATTTCTCCTCTACTTCTCGCTCATCCTTAATAAAGATGCGGATGCCTTTGTTCAAAAAGGCTTTTTCGCGAAGACGTTCCGATAGTTTTTCGAAGCTGTAGATCGTCGTTTCGAAAATGCTCGAATCCGGCCGGAACGTGATTTTCGTGCCGCGTTTTGCGGTCGTCCCGGTTTTTTTGAGCGGCGCGAGCGCAATGCCCGCCTCGAATTCCATCTCGTGCGTTTTTCCGTCGCGCCAAATTTCGAGTTTCAAATATTCGCTCAAAAAATTCACGCAGCTTACGCCGACGCCGTGCAGGCCGCCGGAAACCTTATAAGAATTAGAATCGAATTTACCGCCCGCATGCAGGATCGTCATCACGACCTCCGCCGCCGAACGGCCTTCCTGCTTATGCATATCGGTCGGGATACCGCGCCCGTTATCAATGACCGTGACGGAATTATCCATATGGATCGCCACATCGATCGTGTCGCAATAACCCGCGAGTGCTTCGTCCACCGAATTATCGACAACCTCGTAAACCAAATGGTGCAGCCCGATCTCACTCGTCGAACCGATATACATCGCCGGCCGCTTACGCACCGCGTCGCGCCCCTCGAGAACCGTAATCGAATCCGCACCGTATTCTGTCTTTGCTTTAGCCAATTTTTATAACCTCTAATTAAACTTCTATTCTAATAATTTCGTTCGTGTGTATTTGTTCCAATGCCGCGAGTGTTTTGGGTATTAGCGGCGAAAGTGATTCGTAGCGATTTGACTTCGCCGATAAAACTAAAATCGGCATCGGCAAGTTCTTGTTCTGCTGATGTTCGATATTTTTATTAACTGTGATCAAAACATCGATATGTTCGTGAGCGGCCCGAAGCAAGTTGCCGTTCTTAAGCCCTTTGAATCCGGCCTCATCAATGGTCGAAACTTCGTGTCCTGTTAAATCTCTTTTCAAACGTCTCGGAACACACTCATCAAGCAACAAGTTCATATTCTTCTAAAAGACGAATCTTGAAAAGCTCCAAAACTCCTATCGCTTGGTCTCGTGAAACTGTGGGGAAATCGTTAAGAAA
>JANMSP010000395.1:0-5679 GCA_031389475.1 Pyrinomonadaceae bacterium | reverse complement strand
ATATCGACCGCAAAGGAGAACTTATTAACGGTACCGTTAAACGTTTCGAACGAGGCGACATGGTTATCGATCTCGGCAACAATCTTGAAGCAATACTGCCGAAACGAGAGCAGTCGAGAGGCGAAATTTGGAATCAGGGCGAGCGGACGCGGGTCGTCATCGTCGATGTTTCAAAGGATCAGAAAGGCCAGCAGATCAAGGTTTCACGAGCTTCGTCTGAACTGGTCAAGCGGCTTTTTGAAATGGAAGTGCCCGAAATTTATGACGACACGGTTGTTATTAAATCGGCCGTCCGAGAGCCGGGCGACCGTGCGAAGATCGCCGTTACGTCCAATGAAAAGGACGTCGATCCGGTCGGCGCGTGCGTCGGTATGAAAGGATCGCGCGTGCAGGCGATCATTAAGGAACTTCGCGGCGAAAAGATCGATATTATCGAATGGTCGGACGAGCCTTCAGTTTTTGCGGCAAATGCTTTGTCGCCCGCTAAGGTTTCGCAGGTGCGGATCACGGACATCAACAAACGAAAGATGGAAGTGATCGTCGGCGAAGATCAACTGAGTCTGGCGATAGGTAAAAAAGGGCAAAACGTGCGGCTCGCGACACGGCTTGTCGGCTGGGATATCGATATTGTCAGCGAAGATGTTTTGAAGAAGGAAATCGCGCTGCAAATGGGCAAGATGATGGCTTCCGGCGAGGCGGTTCCGTTGACCGCATTGGAAGGCGTATCGACCAATCAGGCTGAGACTCTTGCCGGTAAAGGCGTTAGTGATGTTGAAGGACTAGCGGCGACGTCGATTGATGATCTGGTCGAATTCCTGGACGTAAGTCTTGACGAGGCCGAAGCTATATTATCGTCGGCGAAATCAATTGTTGCGGCCCGAAACTCTGAGGCCGAAGAAGAAACCTCGGTTGAAGAAACTGACGCGACGGAGACTGCGGCTGAAATGACAGAGGAAGAAGTTATTACGGAAGACGGCGGTGAAGCCGCATCAGAAGGCGGGTCTGAAGAAAATTCCGCCGACGAAGAGAAATAGAACCGGAATTTCATCGGCTTTCATCTTTTCAAATGATATTTTACGGCTCGGTCCGTGAACGATAAAACCGGGTTCCGCGGAACCCGGTTTAAATAAAAACTAAATATGCCCATTGGTAAAAAAGTACGGATCTACGATCTGGCACGTGACCTGAAACAAGACGCAAAGCGCGTGGTGGAGGAACTGCGCCGCGAAGGTGCGGATGTCAGCGTACCGTCAAATTCGGTCAGCGTTGAACTTGCGGAAAAGGTCCGGCTCCGGTATTTTCCGAAGACCGAAATAGCTCCAAAAAGGGCGATTAAGGTTATCAAAGCGACTAAAAAGGAAGACGTTGCGGAGGCTGAAGAAACCACAACCGCCGAAGCCGAAGTTTCGCAGCCGGTGGTCGAAGCCCAGCCTGCTCCAACGCCTGAAATTCCTGAAATCATTGAGGAAACGCCTGAAGAGTTACCGGCGGAAGAAACACTCGGTGACGAAGCAAAAGCGGCGCCGCGAAGTGTTTACAAACTGCAAAAGAAAGCGGTCGCTCCGGTCGAGGCTGAAGTTCCGCAACCGGAAGCACCAGGCGAAACCGATGTGGACGATATCGAGATTTCTCCTGAAGCTTCGGCAAACGACGAACCGCCTGTTTCGGGAACCGCAAAACCAGCAAATCGCGTTCTTCGTCCGACCGGCACGCAGATCAAGCAGCTTACACTGACGCGTTCCGCAATTGAACAAGGCGTTAAGCCGGGCGAGCGCGTCGTCAGCGAGGCTCCAACAAAAACCGGAAAATTAAGCGTTGAAAAACAAGCGGAAGGCGGACGTGATGCTCGAGGCCGCCGAACCGACCTGCGCGGAACGCCGGGTGAAAACGCGAATCCGCAGATTACATATACGCCGCCGGCCGATAATCGCCGAAAACCGGGCCGTTCCGGCGGCAGAAAAGGCAAGGGAGCCGACAAGGGCAGGTTTAACGACCGTGACGACGCACCACGCCAGCGAACGATCGAGGAACGAGTTGCCGATCAGGTAGGGAAAAGCGATTCGGGCAGCCTCAAACAGATACGTTTGACCGAAGGCGCGACGATCCGCGAATTTGCCGAAGCGCTTGGGATCACGCCGCGCGACATCGTGCAGCTTCTGATCAAGAAAGGTATTTTCGCCACCCTCAATCAACCCATGGGCGAGAAAATGGCGACGGAAATGGGTCTCGAATTTGGCTATGAAGTGAGCTTTGTCGCATTCGAGGACATGGTGATCGAGCAGGAATTCGAAGAACTGATCGCCGCTGATGCAGACGATGTTGAGCTTCCGAGGCCTCCGGTCATCACCGTTATGGGCCACGTCGATCATGGTAAAACTTCGCTGCTCGACGCGATCCGTTCCGAAAATGTGGCGGAAGGCGAAGCGGGCGGAATCACTCAGCACATCGGCGCTTACAGTGTTTTTGTGCCGAATGCGGATAATCCGGACGTGCCGAGACGAGTTGTTTTCTTAGACACGCCGGGCCACGAGGCATTTACAATGATGCGTGCTCGCGGTGCAAAAGCTACCGATATTGTCATTCTAGTTGTCGCGGCAGACGACGGTGTGATGCCACAGACAATTGAGGCGGTCGAACACTCTAAAGCAGCCGGGGTTCCGATCATCGTGGCGATCAACAAGATCGACAAACCGGGTGCGAATGCCGATAAAGTTAAGCAGGGATTGGCCGGACTTGGTTTGCAGCCGCTGGATTGGGGCGGCGATATCGAAATGGTGGAGGTTTCCGCCAAGAAACGCGAAGGCCTCGACACGCTGCTTGAAACCGTTTTGCTTCAGGCGGACATTCTGGAATTAAAGGCAAGCCCGACGCGGCGAGCTTCCGGCGTCGTTCTCGAAGCAAAATTGGATAAGGGACGCGGAGCCGTCGCCACCGCTCTTGTTCAGCAGGGAACGATGAAGGTCGGCGATCCATTTATCGTCGGACAGTTTTACGGAAAGGTTAGGGCGATGTTCTCCGATACCGGAGCCGCCGTCACCGAGGCTTTCCCGTCGACACCGGTTGAAATTCTTGGCTTGCAAGGAGTTCCGCACGCGGGCGACACATTCCAGGTCGTGTCGGACATCGATCGTGCTCAAACGATTGCCGGCCAGCGTCAAATGCAGGCCCGACAAGCGGCAATGCTCAAGACGACAAAACGCGGTATAGAATCGCTAGGTTTGGCAGAGATCAAGGAACTTCTCGTTCTGTTGAAGGCCGATGTTCAGGGTTCTGTCGAAGTTTTGAAGGGAACGCTCGAAAAACTTTCGACTGAGAAGGTGAAGGTCAGAGTTATCCGTGCCGGTGTCGGTGCTATCGCCGAATCGGACGTGCTTCTGGCATCGGCTACGCAGGCCGACAACAGCTCGACGGCGGTGGTTATCATCGGATTTAACGTGCGGCCCGAAGCCCGCGTCGGCGATATTGCACGTCACGAAGATGTGGATATTCGCCTTCACTCGATCATTTATAAGGTCGAAGAAGAGATCAAAGCCGCGATGATCGGGATGCTCGACGCCATCGAGAAGGAAGTTATCCTGGGCAAGGCTCTTGTGCAGGAAACATTCAAAGTTTCGAAAGTCGGTACGATCGCGGGCTGCCGCGTTACCGAAGGCGTTATCAAACGGCAAGCCAAGGCGAGGATCATTCGCGAAGGTGTCGTGGCGTGGGAAGGTGAGATTTCCGCTCTCAAGCGATTTAAAGATGATGCAAACGAGGTGAAACAGGGCTTCGAATGCGGAATCAGTCTGGTCAATTTCAATGATATTAAGGTTGACGATGAGATCGAGGCATATATCATCGAGCGAACAGCGGCGACGGAGTTGTAGTAAAATGTTGCTCATGAGGTATTCATTATGATGACCGAAATTCGAGAGAGAACGATAGTGAGGCGCGGAGGGAAGATTGAAATTTCCGCACCTGATCTTACCGAAGGCACGGAAGTGGAAGTTTTGGTTTTGGTAGATAACGACATGGACGCGACTGAGTATATTCTTTCCACCGAAGCGAATCGCAAATATATGGAAGAAGCATTAGAAGAATTGAAGCATCCTGAAAAGTTTATTCCAGTTGATATCGAAAACTTATGAGGCGGATTTCTTTTCTTCCAAGGGCGTTCGAGGATTTTGTGAAATGGGCAGGCGACAATAAGAAAATCCACACCCGTATTGCAGAACTTGTTAAGGATATTCAAAGAACCCCATTTTCCGGAATTGGAAAGCCTGAACCGTTAAAACATAAATATAAAGGTATGTGGTCGAGGCGAATCACCGACGAACACAGGTTGATTTACGAAATTAGAGATGAAGAGATAGTAATCGTTCAGTGTCGATTACATTATTAAGATGCGTCGCCCGGAAAGATTAGCAGTAGCGTTAAAAGAAGAGATCGCCGAAGTGGTCGGCTTTGAACTGGAAGACCCGCGACTGACGGGTGTAACTGTAACGGATGTTACAGTTACCGATGATTTACGCGACGCAAAAGTTTTCGTTCTGGTTAATGGAACCGACGACGAGATAAAGAAGATTTTGAGGGCCTTGCAGCACGCCGCGATATTTGTCCGGCAGCAGGTTGCGATGAATTTGAGCATGCGTCACGCGCCGCACCTCTTTTTTGTAAGAGATACGGCGGAGGAAAACGCTTCAAGAGTTGGAAATATTCTTCAAGACCTGAAAAGCAGGGGTGAGTTTGAAGAAGAGGAAGTTGAGAGTCATGACTCCTAGACCTTTAGTTTCAGGCCGCACCCGGCTTTGGACTTTGGACTTTGGACTTTGGACTTGTCGTGATGTTAAGCCAAGTAGTTGAGTCAATTGAAAATAAGCAAAAGTTTGGTATCACTACACATATCAAACCGGATGGTGACGGCGTAGGTTCCTCGCTCGGGCTTTGCTGGCTATTGAATTCGCTCGGAAAGACGGCGGAAGTAATAGTTCGCGGCGAAGTGCCGCCTGCTTATCGTGATCTGCCGGGAGCGAACAATATCCGCGACATCGAAAAGATCGATAGTGAATACGATGCCGTTTTCGTTATCGAATGCTCCGATCTCAGCCGTCCGGGTATTTCTGGACTCGAAAACGAATTTACCGTCAATATCGATCACCATGCCACCAGCGAACATTTCGGCACGATCAATTGGATCGATGCGACCGCATCTGCCGTAGGCGAAATGATTTACAACCTGTGTAAGGCTATCGGCGGACGCGTCACACGCGAGATCGCCGAATGCGTTTACATGGCGTTAGTGACAGACACCGGCTCGTTCCATTTTTCAAATACCACCGATAGAACGCTAAAGGTCGCGTCCGAACTCGTCAAGGCCGGGGCAAAACCAGCCGACATTTCTGAATCCGTCTATAACAATTATCCGTGGTCGCGAATCGAGCTAATGCGTAGAGTTGTTGCGACGATCCAGCGTGATGAAACCGGCCGCGTCGCATGGATGCGGCAAACGCTTGAGATGAAGGAAAGTTCAAAGGCGGTTGATGGCGACAATAACGGTTTTGTAAATATTCCGCTCGCCGCCCGCGAGGTTCTTGCCTCTGTATACATGCGCGAGGTCGGCGACGATGCATATCGGGTCAGCCTGCGTTCAAAAGGAAATATAAATGTCGCCAGGGTGGCCGAGAAATTCGGCGGCGGCGG
>JANMSP010000392.1:0-8732 GCA_031389475.1 Pyrinomonadaceae bacterium | reverse complement strand
CGCCGCGATGCCAGTTTTCACCGGCAACTACAACGAACTTCTGGCTGCCGATGTCTTTTGTCTCGAATAAGGCGAGTTCGGTAATCTTTAACTGAACTTGCTGCCTTTCGCGGTTTCGGCTATCAAGAATTGCGGCCAGTGAGCGGGCCTCGCTAAAGTCCTCGGTCTCGAACAATTCGACGACATGCCGGGCAATGTCCATTCTACCGGCAGCATTTATTCTCGGCGCGATGCGAAAACCTATATGATAGCTGGTCATATCGGAACGGCAGTCCGCAACTTCCATCAAAGCTTTCAAGCCGAGATTCGTCGTTTTTGTCAGGTCTTTTAGTCCCAACGATACGATTGCCCGGTTCTCACCGGTAAGCTGCATAACGTCGGCCACCGTCCCAATAGCGGCGATTTTGAGAAAGTCCTTTAAGAATTCTTCCTTACCGCGTTCACGAAGCAGTGCATGCGCAAGTTTGAACGCAACGCCGACACCGGCCAGATTCTTATCCGGATACGGGCAACCCGGTTGATTCGGATTGACGACTGCCACGGCTGGCGGATTCCCCCTGACCTCATCGGAAATATGGTGATCGGTGACAATAAAATCGAGGCCGTTTTCCTTAGCCCATTCCAGCGGTTCGAAGCTCCGTATGCCGCAATCAACGGAGATTGCGAGCGTAAAATCGTTTGATTTGGCTTCGATTAGTGCGGGAATATTTATCCCGTAGCCCTCCGTAAAACGATTCGGTATGTGGAATCCCGTTTCAGCACCGAGTATTTTTAGCGTTTTTCTAAGAAGTGCCGTTCCGGTTGTCCCGTCGACATCGTAATCGCCCCAGATCAGGATCTTTTCCTTATTATCTATGGCCATTAAAATACGCTCGACCGCTTGGTCCATTCCTTTCAGAAGGAAGGGTTCGTGCAAGTCGGTATATTGCGGCTTCAGAAAACTTTTGGCTTTATCTTCGGTGTCATGCCCGCGGGCGATAAGCAGGGCCGCTACGAGCGGAGAAACACCCAACTGCCCGACAAGCAATTTGACCGCATCGAAATCGTGCTTTTTGATTATCCAGCGTTTCTGCATTATTTGGGCGGTAACGACTCAGCTAATAGTCGGACTCAGAATTCCCTGCCATAGAAGCACTAAGATTACAGTACCTAAAACCAATCGATATACAATAAATATAGCCGTCGAATTCTTCTTCAGGAAGGCCATCAAAAACCAAATCGCAAGATACCCGACGATTCCCGCGACGAATGTAGCCACGAAAAGAGGCATGAAGCTATCTTGAGGCAAGATGTGCCAAGCCTCCTTCAGCTCGAGCAAGCCGCTTGCGCTGATCGCGGGGATCGATAAGAGAAACGAAAATCTAGCGGCCGTTTCACGCGTTTGCCCTGCAAAAAGGCCGCCCATTATTGTCGAACCGGACCGGCTCGCACCCGGCATCAGGGCGAGTACCTGAGACAACCCTACGACAATTGCATCGGTTATTCCGAGGTTTCGCATACTTTTGCGCTGGCTGCCGATCAATTCGGCAACACCTAGTAGCAAAGCGATCGCAATCAACATTATCGCAATGAACCAAAGATTTTTCGTGCCCTCGCCTTCAATAAAATCCTTGAATAACAAGCCTACTGTGCCGATTGGAATCGAACCTATAATAATTAACCAGCCGATCCAAGCCTCTTCCGAAAGCCAGATCGGACGAATTCCATCGGTACCTGAAAATCTCATCCCGCGTTTTCCGGTCAGTAATGCGAAGTGATCGCGAATGAATGCCGACGCGATGCCCCAAATATCGGATGCAAAATAAACAAAAACCGCCGCCAGCGTGCCAAGCTGAATGACGGCCATCGTCGCAGTGATCTGCGAGGCGTTTCCGCCGTAAAGATCGGTCCACCGGCTTGCGAAAACAAGGTGTGCGGTTGAACTTATAGGGATAAATTCGGTTAGTCCCTGAACTATTCCGAGGATAATTGCTTGAAGAAAATTCATTGAAATTACAAATGAGAAAATGAAGAAAAACGAATGATAACGCCTAGAACTTTGTAACTGTTTTATGTCTTTTCGTCAATCAGACACAAAAAGCCTATCCGAACGATTATCCGGATTTACCCGGCTCCCGCCTGAAAGCACTCTGCAAAATCCAAAAGCGGGTTCGTCTCACATTGGCGGAAATACTCGCACAAATCGGAAAGACAGGAGGGTTTTAATGGGAGAAGAAGTAATGCCGTTCGGGCGATTTTCGCCGGCTAAAGGGCTGTGGGTCGATAGAACTGATAAATCAATACAGATAACGGGCCAAATGGAATTATACGGAGCGGAAGCAACTGCCGCTAGGGCTGCCATAATTCAGACCACGATCAACAACACCTGGACAAAACATTTTCCGGACGGGTACTCAGTGACATGCCAGATTACGGTCAGGCTCCGCGGAACCGGCATCAACACTCCGGCGGCTGAGATCGAAACCGATAAAATCTCCGGCCCGTCAAATGTAAATTTGGCCTTTGGCCGAAAAATGACGCTCAATGCAAAGGAAGCGAATGCTTTTACTTGGACGGCAGCGCATGAGTTCGGTCACGTTTTAGGCCTCGAAGATAAATATTCTGAATCTATATGGAGCACGATCTCGGGGAAATTCGGCGGATCCCGTACCAACACAATTCATCCAGGCTACGAACGCAATCTGATGGGGCAGAATGGTGGGTTCCTTGGAAGCAAAAATATAGCCGATCTTGCATCCGAGAATGAGCCAAGCCCCTATTGGATGAACGGTGATGACCACGTGCGGGACTGGGTAAGTATGAGGACTCCGGCCGAAATTCGAAGTCTCTCAACTGTGATCAAATTGCGCGCGATAAAGAAGTTGATGAGCGGATGGATCTCTGATGACGACGTGAAGACGATCGAAAAGCTCTGCTTAAGCGTGTCCGACAGGCTGGAGTCGCAATCAATGCAGAAAAGTATAAATCTGCTTGATTTTACAAGTATCGGTCAACGAACCCAGATGCGCGTGATCTACACCCAAATGCCCTAGTTCGCGGAATCAAGTCCGGTATTTCGCCCGTCCGGCGATCCGGTCGTAGAGCCAGGAAGGGAAGATCTGCCCCGAACGTACCAGCGTTGCCAACTGCCATGGGAATGCGGAGAACTTCTTTTTCTTTTCGATAGCTCTGAGAAAGTGAGGTATAGCGTCGTCGAGTTCCATGAGAAACGGCATTTTACTTTCGCGGCCCGATGTTAGCGGGGTCCTGATGAAACCAGGCTGAATGATGGTGACCGCTACGCCCTTATCCTGAACATCGAGCCGGACGCTTTCAAAAAAGGCTGTCATCCCGGCCTTGCTGGCCGAATATGCGGCTGATTTGGGCAGGCCGCGGAATCCGGCGAGGCTTGAAATCGCAACCAGATGGCCACTTCCACGTTTAAGCATTTCCGGGAGGACAGCCGAAACTGAATTGGCCGAGCCGAGCAGGTTGATATCGATCACACATTTGACTGCTTCCGGCTGTAAGTCACGTGTTTCCTTGTTGTTGCCGCCAATACCTGCATTAGCGATGAGGACATCGATGTGTCCGAACTCACCCCTAATGGAGTCTGCCGCAATCCTTACAGCATCCGAGTTTACTACGTCGCAGATTAGAATTCGCGCCTTGCCGCCGAGTTTTTCACATCTATAGGCCAAATCACTCAGCAATTCTTCCCGCCGGGCCAGCAATCCAAGGATCGCGCCTTCTTTTGCCAGCGCCAGCGAAATCCCCTCCCCGATGCCGCTCTAAGCTCCGGTAAAAAAAACGACTTTGTCTTTCCAAAACATAAATTATTCAGTCCGGAACATTAAAATGCCCGTCCATTTCCAGCGACGCTGGAAATCGCGGATAACGTCGATGAAAATGCGGCCCGGGGTCGATTAGAATTCGTCTAAGAAAAGCCTCGAAGCAAAGTTTTTTTAAATCTTTAAGTCCCGCTTCTCCTGCTTCGAAAATCCACGGCTGCCGCTATCACATCTGCTGCTTCACAAAAACGCGGTTTTACACGACTGCATTCCAACTTTGACCGCTTCTCTCGCCCTCTCGGCCACAATGGCGTTTTTGAATATAAAAAATCAGGATTTCACCGCTGCATCCCTTACCGCATTTACTTGCAGACCTCTGTAAGAAAGATTGCAACGCATTAGTTGCCAGTTAAGGTCAAATTGGCGGACAGTGTCAGAACCGGGAGTGATAGCGACTGGGTTCTTTGCCGGTTCGCGGTTAGTACCCCGGTCGCTACCGCTCGTGGTTCTGACAAGACTAAGAACCCAGTCGCTATCGCTCCCGGTTCTGACCCGCCTGGTAAAGATTCTGTCCGTGAAATGCATGATGTAAGAAAAATTGCGCCGGTATCAACACAAATTAACACATTTCGGCTACGTGCGGCCCCAAGGCTTTCAACGCCGGGGCGAGGTCGGATTGTTTTATTAAAAGGTGGTCGCGTGAGAATGCGGACAAGGCGACTATCGAAACTCCGGCCTCGGCCAGAATTCGCGAGACCTCCGCCATAAAACCGACGACATTGAAATCCATTTTGATGTCAAATGTAAGAAGCCTGAAATTGCCTTGAATCCTGGCATCGCGGACGGCGTGACGCATCGTCCCGAAATCCGTTTCATCGAGTAAAAGGGTCACCTCGAATTTATCGCGAAAAATCATGAAGGGAGCGGTCATGCGCGGAGAGAGTTCCGGGTTTTCAAGCAGCCGCAGCCAATCTTCATGCCGCAGGGAAATCAGAGAAAAGGTCTCGGGAGAAACCTCAACCCGTGATGAATGAAGCAATTCTATGGCTGTCATTAAACTTCGACGATCGTTGTGACTATTACCGGTTTCGTGCCTATCTCTTTTTGGATGAAACGTTTAAGGTGAACGCGCAGGTTTTCCTTGAGCATTTTTCGGTCGGCGACGTGTTCTTTTTTCATTGCAAATACGGCATCGATCACGGATTCGCGGGCATGTCCGGCGAATCCGTTTAATGGATCCATTCCGGCTACGCCCTGAAATGTGATTTGGGGCTCGCCGGAAATTTGGCCGGTATCCTTGCTCATCGTCACGACGAGTGAAACCGCTCCGCCGTATGCCAATTTCTTTCTTTCTCGGACGACATCGTAATCGACAACATCGCTTGATTCCTCGTCGATAAAGGTCTTGTACATATCGAATTTCTCGACGACGCGGGCGCTGTTTTGATCGATTTCGAGCATGTCGCCGTTTTCGATCAAAATAATATTGTCGTCCGTGTAACCCAAAACGTGGTTTTTGACATATTCCTTATGACGGAACAGCATGCGATATTCGCCATGAATCGGCACGAGAAATTTCGGCCGGGCGGTTTCGACCATTATCTTGATGTCTTCCTGCGAGGCGTGGCCGGAAACGTGGATGAGGCGGCGTTTTTCCTCGATTATATTTGCACCTCGTTTATAAAGGCTGCCGATCAAGCGGCTGATGCTCTTTTCGTTTCCCGGGATAATTCGGGCCGAAAGAACGACGGTATCGCCTTTTTCGATCTCCATTCCCTTATAAGTTCCAGTCGCCAGATTCATCAGCGCGGCCCGCGTTTCGCCCTGCGAGCCTGTCACTAGATATACGATCTCGTCATCATCAAGCGCGCGGGCTTCGCCGAGTCCCACCATCGCACCGTGCGAAATTTTCAGCAGTCCCTGTTCTTCCGCGATCTCGACGTTTTTCTGCATCGAACGGCCGAGAACGCAGACTTTGCGGCCAAATTTATGAGCGACATCGAAAACGATCTGGAGGCGATGAAGCGAGGACGAAAACGTCGCGACAAACAATCGTCCGGGTGTCTCTTCGAAGATATCCTCGAATGCCGGAATCACGGCCTGTTCCGAAGGTGTTCGTCCCGGAACGGTCGCGTTGGTTGAATCGCCCAGCAATGCTAAAACGCCCGCATCGCCATATTTGCCGAGCGTTTCCAGGTCGTAAGGCTTTCCGATGACAGGCGTATCGTCTATTTTATAATCGCCCGTGTGTATGATCGTGCCGATTGGTGTCGTGATGGCGAGCGAAAAACATTCGACCAGCGAATGCGAAGCGTGAATGAATTCGATCTTGAAATTACCGATCGTAATAATGTCGTTAGCTTTGACGCGATGAAGCAGCACGTCGTTCAGCATCCCGTTTTCTTCAAGCCGCTTCTCTGCTAAAGATAAAGTAAAACGCGAGCCGTAAACCGGTAAATTAAACTTTTTAAGGATATATGAGAGCGCACCGATATGATCTTCGTGGCCGTGGGTCAGGATAAGCGCCGTCAGATCGTCCCGGTATTCTTCCAGAAAATCAAAATTTGGGATCGATATATCTACTCCAAACGGAGTCTCTTCGGGAAAGCCCATTCCGGCATCGACGACGATCATTTCGTCACCATACCGGATCCCCATGCAGTTCATTCCAAATTCACCTATTCCGCCGAGCGGAATTATTTCAATTTTACTCACTTGTATTTACCCTATTTACTTCCTCGAAACCTTTAAACACTAAAGTATAGCACAATGCCGCACGATGGACTTAGTTTCAGTCGGCTGGACCTGTAAACGGTGCCCGCAATTTTCTCTCGTGTGGTTTCGCAATAGAGACTTTGAGAATTCCTCCGCAGATAGAAAGAAACAACTAAAATAAATCAAAGAGAAACCATAGGTTAAATCTGAATCAATTCATTTTGACAACTTTCGTGCGTTAAAACTTGTTGACCAAAGGGACATTGCCGTTATAATATTATGACGGCCTCTACTCACACACCTTTTTCGATGCCGCATAAACCAACAAAAATCAGCCTCATATATTTTGTCCTGATAACCCTATTGCTCGTGGGCTTGGTTCCGCTTGTGTTGACCGGATGGTTTCTGTCCGAGCGGAGCGCCCGGGAATTAAGATCGGTCGAAAATCGGTATCAAATACAGCTTGTTGAGGAGAAGGCACGACAGATTGAGATGTTCGGCCAACGTTACGGCGACCTTGTAAAGAGCCTCGCTGATGCATTCGAGCTTTCCAATGATGTTAGAACGCTATCGTCCCCGCAAACCGAAACTCGCCTTGGTGCCATGCTACGCGAAAATCCCAGCGTTCTGGCACTTTATCTAAAACCTGAGGACTCCGAATCACTCTCGATTTTCCGCCCGGGAATTCTAGCGAAAGACGAGATAGAATCGATATCGCTCGATGCTCTGACTGAATCGAGCACGCAGGCATTCTTCATTGGTTCGCCGAAAAAAGTGCCCGCGAGCAACGGTTCCGTGATGACGATGGTTTCCCGAGTATCGATCGGCGGGCGAACGGCGGCTTCGATTGTTGCGATAGTTTCGCTCAAAGAGATCGCGAAAAGTGTCGTCGGCATGGACCCGACCAGCGAAGACGAATTGTGGAAAGCCGGGCTGCCGATAATCTTTGTCATCGATAAAAACGGTAACGCCATTTTCCACCCGGACCCGCTTTTGGTTGCCGAGCAGAGATCATTAAAAAACTTAAAGATCGTAGATGAATGGCAGAAGGCGAACAGGCAAATTCAATCGGGCCTGGTTCCGTTCACGGCAGATTTCGGCGGCAGTTCTTATGACATGATCGGGGCCTATTCAACCGTGAATCTTGGCTCTGGTGCGACCTTCGGCGTTATCACGATGCAGGACGAGCGAAAAGCATTGGCATCGGTAGGTGAAATGCGTACGCAGACGTGGATAATCAGCCTGGCTTTTGCATTTTTTGCCTTGGTCGTCGGCCTGATCGCTGCGAGATCGCTTACATCACCGATCTTAAAGCTATCGTCGGCCGCCGAAAAGATTGCCCTGGGCGATCTGACAACGCGAGTCGAGACACGGAATATCACCGAGATAGGTACGCTCGGCAAATCGTTCAATACGATGAGCGACAATCTTGAGGAGCACATTGCCAAGCTTGCCAGGGCAGCCGCCGAAAACCGCGAATTGTTCGTCGGCACGGTCAAAGCCTTAGCCGCCGCGATAGACGGAAAGGATAAGTACACACGCGGTCATTCGGAAAGAGTATCGCGTATTTCGGTAGCGATCGGCCGTCAGATGAGTTTGGGAGAAGACGAACTCGAAACGCTGCGTATCAGCGCGCTGCTTCACGATGTCGGTAAAATTGCCATCGATGATTCGATCCTTAAAAAACCGGCGGCATTGACTCCCGAGGAATTCGAAATAATGAAAACCCACCCGCAGCGCGGCTACAAGATCATGTCGCAGATTCCCGCAATGAAGGATTTCCTGCCGGGAATGTATATGCATCACGAAATGGTAAACGGAAAAGGTTACCCGCAGGGCCTTACCGATAAGCAAATACCGCTGCAGGCCAAGATAGTTGCCGTCGCGGACACGTTCGACGCTATGACTATCGACCGCCCTTATTCTAAAGGCATGCTGATGCCGGAGGCCTTGGTGAGGATCGAAGAACTTGTCGGTACGAAATACGATGCTGCAGTGGTCGATGCTCTGATTCGCGGCTGCGATGCCGGCGAGATCGGCCAGGGCGTTGTCCGTTTCATGGCAAACCAGGAAGCATCCATTCCAACGGAAAAGGCCGGAAACTTAGGCTTAACGGTCTAGATGTGCCCCAAGATTCCGCCTGCTATAACTAGACAATCCGCGACGTCCTGCGTTTTTTTGATCTTTCGCCACCCTTCGGTACTTTTTTGAACTTCGAAAACGTCCGTTTTATGCTTATGCCGGCAG
>JANMSP010000360.1:0-2383 GCA_031389475.1 Pyrinomonadaceae bacterium | reverse complement strand
TGTTGGCGTTATTGCGCTTTTGCTGGAGGCACATCCCGGTCTAACACCGTTTCAGGTTAAATCGGCGCTTTATTCGATTGCAATGGAAAATCAAAAACACGCAGGAACTGAGTGACGACCGCTGAGTAAAAATAATTCGGTCGTTTCGTGTAATTAGTAATTCGCGCTCAACGCACCATATTCGCTTTTGCATTTTGAATCCTAAAATGCTTTGATTATTAAACAGTTTTAGCAGTCAAGAGTTCAAAATACGCGAAAATTATGTCCGATCAATTTAAACTTTCACCACTGGATATTGACCAGTATACGCTTGCCAATGGCTTGCGGGTCGTCCTGAATCGCGACGATGCGGTGCCGGTCGTCGCACTTGCGGTGTATTACGATGTCGGTTCGCGGAACGAGCGCGAAGGCCGCACCGGTTTCGCCCATCTCTTTGAGCATATGATGTTCCAAGGGTCAGCAAACGTAAAAAAAGCTGAGCATTTTCAATATATTATGAAGGCCGGCGGCACGATGAACGGTACCACATCGAGCGAGCGGACGAATTATTACGAGACTATGCCGGCAAATCAACTGCCGCTCGCTCTATGGCTGGAATCGGACAGGATGCGCTCGCTGGCAGTAACGCAGGAAAATCTCGACAATCAACGCGAGGCAGTGAAGGAAGAAAAGCGGCTGCGGTACGACAATCAGCCTTACGGCGGCATCTTCGATATGATATCGGAGATGATATTCAAAAATTTCGCTAACGCCCATTCGACGATCGGCTCAATGGAAGACCTGGACGACGCGACGGTCGAGGACGTGCAGGAATTTTTTCGTGTTTATTATGCTCCCAATAATGCCGTTCTCGTACTGTCCGGTGCGTTTGAATTGGAAACCGCAAAGCAGCTTGTGGAAACCTATTTCGGGGACATTCCTTCGCAGCCCGCACCGCCCAAACTGGACGTGAGCGAACCGAAGGAAGTCGCTGAAACTTACAAGGAACACGAGGACAAGCTCGCGCCGTTCCCGGCGTTTCTTCTCGGCTGGAAAATTCCGGCCCGGAGAACCAAAGAGTTTCACGCACTTTACCTAGGTGGAAAGCTGCTTTATGACGGTGACAGTTCGCGGCTTTATCAAAAGCTGGTCAAAGGCGATGAATCGGTTATACAACTGTTCGGTTTTACGGACGAGCGACGCGGGCCATCAAGCATTTTTGTCGGTGCGATCCCGAAACCCGAAAGCGACCTGAGCAAGATCCGCGATACGATAATGAAAGAAATCCGGCATATTTCAACCGACGGCCCGTCCGCCGAGGAAATGCAGAAGCTTCATAATAATCTTATAAACGATGCAGTGCGCATGCGGCAGTCTTCGCAGGCCAGGGCGCAGCAAATCGCCGAATTTGCTTTGTATGATGGCGATCCGGCCTATATAAACATTGAGCTTGAAGAGCTTTTGGCAATCACGCCAGATCAAATTCGCACTTCTGTCAATGAGTATTTGAATATCGAGAACCGTGCTTTACTTGACGTGGTTCCAGCAGGTAAGGGATAGGAACGCGGACATCTTTTCCGCAACTGCTGTATTAAAGAAAGAGAAATTATTAAGCCCCTTCCGCCGATATAAGTATTTTGAATAAGTTAAGTGTTTGCGGACACGGGTGTCCGCGTTCCAATTTTTATGACAAAAGCAGTCCGAACAACCGCACCCGAAGCTCTCGAACCGGTGCCGTTCAATATTCCGCAGCCATTTAAGACGTCGCTTGCCAATGGATTAAAGATCGTGATCTTTGAGGATAGCCGTTTGCCACTCGTTAGTTATCGTCTGGCGTTTTTCTCGGGTGATGTAAACGATCCGGATGATGCCGCCGGCCTCACTTCCGCGATTACATCGATGCTGAACGAAGGCACGGAAAATTATTCCAGCCAAGCTCTGGCCGAAAAGGTCGAGCGGCTTGGAGCTTCGATAGGTGCCAGTTCTTCTGATGATTTTACGATATTGTCGGCGTCCGCTCTCGCCCTTTACGATACAGAAATTCTGGAATTGATGGCGGAAATACTCTTTCGGCCGACGTTTCCGGCTGATGAACTCGATCTTTACAAGCGAAATACGATCGAAAATCTCAAATTTCAGCGCTCACAGCCGAATTTTTTAGCGGGCGAGCAAACCGCCAGGCTTTTATACGGCGATCATCCATACGCAAGAGTTTCGACGACTGCCGAAGACATCGAAATGCTCGAACGCGAATCGCTGATAGCTTTTCACAAGAAAACATTCATTCCGAATAATGCGGTTTTCATTGGGGTCGGCGATGTGAACCGCGACGATCTCGTAAAGCTATTAGAGGATCACTTCGGTGATTGGGAGGCGGGTGTAACCGTAGAATCGTCGTTTCCTC
>JANMSP010000299.1:0-6548 GCA_031389475.1 Pyrinomonadaceae bacterium | reverse complement strand
TCCAGCCGTTGCCGGTTTGGGCCATCGTCCGCATCATTTTTGCGTACAGGTCGCGGGCCTTTATTTGTTTTTCGAACAGGCTGCTGGCTTCGGCTTCAGCAAATGCGGTTTCAAATTCGTCGCCGTAAATATCGGGAAAATGCGGCACTTTGCTCGGATCGAACAGCGACCACATCTCGTCGGCCTGGACGCGTTTCATAAACAGATCGGGAATCCAGTTCGCGATATTCAGGTTATGCGTACGGCGGGCTTCGTCGCCGGTGTTTTCACGCAATTCGAGGAAATCTTCTATATCGGCGTGCCACGTTTCGAGATAAACACAGGCGGCGCCCTTTCGCTTGCCGCCCTGATTTACGGCGGAAACCGAGGAATCAAGCGTTTTCAGCCACGGTACGATGCCGTTCGAATGCCCGTTCGTCCCGCGAATCAGCGAACCCTGCGAACGGACGCGGTGATAAGCTATCCCGATCCCGCCCGAAAATTTCGAGAGCATTGCAACATCCGAGTATTTTTTGTAAATACTTTCCAGACTGTCCTGGGGCGAATCTAGCAGGAAGCACGACGAAAGCTGTTCGTGTTTCGTACCCGAATTAAACAGCGTCGGCGTGCTCGGCACATATTCGAGCGACGAGAAAAGGCGGTAAAGCTCGATAGCCTCGGCCGGAGTTTCCGAAAGGCCGCAAGCGACGCGCATCCAGAAAAATTGCGGCGATTCGATCACGTCTCGCGTTTGCGGATTCTTTAACAAATAACGGTCATATAATGTGCGCAGCCCGAAAAATTCGAAAAGGTCGTTGCGGCTTTGATCGATAGCGTCATTCAGTTTCCGGCTGTTTTCCGATACAAAATTTACGACTCGCGGTGCGATCAATCCTTCCTTGACGCCAAACGCAATCGACTGCGAAAACGAATGAATTTCCTGATTGCGGACTTCCTTTTCAATATATTGATTCAGCAGGCTGGCACCGAGTCGCGAATATTCAGGCTCCTCGAATATCAAGCTGGCGGCCGTCTGGATCGACAGCTTATCTAGCTCGCGGGTCGTCGCCCCGTCATATAAACCGCTGATCGTCTTGGTCGCGATCCGCAGAGCATCGACGCTCGGCAGATTCACGCAGCAGCGCGAGATCGCCCGGACGATCTTATTAATATCGACAGGCTCGAACGAACCGTTGCGCTTGCGGACGCGCATTGTGGTCTGAGTCGTTTCCTGGGATTGGCGGGCGGTTCCGGTCGAGTTTTGTCCTGCAAAAGTATCCATAAAATATCTTAAAATTCCTTCGTTCGATCCTTCCAAAAATGCTTTCGGGCAAAAAATTAGAGAGCAAGTTCCACTACGGACTTTACTTAGAGAAGTCCGGTCTATGCTCAAATCGAGCGTCTTTCCAATATTGCGGTCTGGTCTTTCGGTTAAAGTTCCGAGCGCGTTTACCAGCAGTGGATATAGAATATATGGTAGTAGGCAGGCTTTGTCAACACAAAATATAGTGGTTTAATAATTAAATACTAAGGCCAGCTTTTGCAACATTTAGAGCGGCACGGATGAAGTATTGGATCATATTCTACGTAACAAGTCGTTAACACCTGAAGGCGGAATCATTTAGGCTTAATTCATTTCGAAAGTGGTATCGGTTAAGGAAAATTTGCTCGCGAGTACCGCGAATAAGGAAATGCCGTCGATTTCACTTATCCGCGCCTATTCGCGTAGTTCGCGGACAAACTCTTTATTTGACTATCAATTCATCGAAAGCAAACTGCACATTATCCGGCAGCAGGTTCGAATCGCGTTCGTGCAAAATATCGTGGTTCAGATGCGTCAGAAATGCGCGTTTTGGTTTGAGCTCTTCGATTATAGCCAATGCTTCTTCCAGGCAGAGATGCGTCGAGTGCGGTTTTATGCGGACGCAATCTAAAACGAGGACGTCGAGGTCGCGGAGGCCAGCCATCGATTCGGGTGGAATGATTTTTAGATCGGTTGCGTAAGCAAAATCGTTGAAGCGGTAGGCGATCACCGGGAGCTGGCCGTGGATAACTTCGAGCGGCGTGACTTCGATGTCTTCGCCGATGCAGAACGGCGCATTGGGAACGACGGTGTGTGGAATAAGCTGCGGCAGGCCGCCGCCGAAATGTGTCGGCTGAAAGACGTACTGGAAAATGCGTTTGAGATCTTTCCAGGCGACTTCGTTAGCGTAAACGCCCATGGCACCATACCGGAAATTCAACGGGCGAATGTCGTCGAGGCCGAAAACATGATCGACGTGGCAATGAGTGATAAGGACTGCATCAAGCCTTTGAATTTTTGCGCGTAAGGCCTGCTGGCGAAAATCTATCGAGGTATCGACGAGGATCTTTTTATCTTTGTGTTCTATGAGGATCGAAACCCGCAACCGTTTGTCACGCGGATCGGCGGAAAGGCACGTTTCGCAATCACAGCCGATCGAAGGGACGCCTGTTGATGTGCCAGTGCCAAGGAAGGTTAGTTTCATGAGTTCGTGGAGTTCATGGAGTTTGTAGAGTACGAAACCTGTTCGAGGAACAAACTCACTGAACTCTCCAAACCCAATGCACTATTTCTTCCCTAAAATATCGCCCGCTGAGAACTGCTGCGCCGCTTGGGCTTTTAGCTTATCTTCGGTGGCGCGGACCATTGTTACATACTGCATTCGCAAATCGCCTAAGATGCCTTCGAGCAAACGTGCTTCCTGCGGGTGAAGATTTCCTTTTGTCTTCTCGCCGACCATGGCAAGCACGTCCAGCCAGTATTTGCCGGTTTCGAGATCGACGCTTCGCTGGCCGGTCGCCGGATGCGGCATTGCGCCGAGCGAGGCGGCGGCGTTCGTCGCCAAAGTCGATAGGAAATTGACGAAGCTCGCCGGGTCTTCGGCACCCGGAATTTCGTCCATGTTGGCCTCAGTGTCTTCGGATTCTATCGTTGAAGGAACGTCGGGTGACGGCGTCTCTAAAGTTTCTTCCGGCCGCGAAACTTCGACTGCCGGCGTTTCGACCGGTTTCGGCGGCTCAAGCACGACGCCCTCTTTTAGCGATCCGTCCGAATTGAATTTCCGGCGGTCCGAGACCTTAAACGTAACCTCTTCCTGATTTTCTTCTGTTCCGATCATATATTTTAAATCCTGTTTCGATAGTAGCATTTTCCTTTTTAAGGCAGAAGCCTGACCGTAAGGAAGGGCTTACGCGCTAACCTTAAAAAAAGCCCTCCCTTACGGTCAGGGGGCTTCTGCCCTATGGACTTTCCTGATTTCCTAGACTCTAATATATTAATGTCTAAAGCCTTTGATGAATTAATTGCCGTAATGGCTCGGCTTCGTGCTCCCGGCGGATGCCCTTGGGATGCCGAGCAGACGTACGTTTCGCTTGCTCCGTACCTTCTCGAAGAAGCTTATGAATCTTTCGATGCCATCCACGAAGCCGACGAAACCGGTGACACTGCGCATTTGACTGAGGAATTGGGCGACCTCCTGCTGCAAGTCGTATTTCATTCAACGATAGCCGCCGAGAAGGGAGATTTTACGATCGACGAGGTTGCCGCCGGAATAACGAAAAAGCTGATACTCCGGCATCCACACGTTTTTGGCGACGAAAAGCTGGAAAACGCGAAGGACGTACTCGATAACTGGGACATGCTAAAGGCCAACGAGCGAAAAGCGAACGGGAAAGCTGAGAAATCTAAAGAATCAATTCTCGATGATGTTCCCGTCCATTTCCCTGCCCTGCTCGAAGGGTTGAAACTTTCAAAAAAGGCCGCGAAAAGCGGTTTTGATTGGGAGAATGTCGACCAGGTATTCGAAAAGGTCTCCGAAGAGATCGCCGAACTAAAGAGTGCGATTGCTAAAGATAATCTGGAAAATATCAACGAGGAAATCGGCGATCTTCTTTTCACGATTGTAAATCTCGCTAGAAAATTTGACGTCGAACCCGAATCTGCACTTAAGCAAACAAACCGCAAATTCAGACGGCGTTTCGCGTTTATAGAAAAGGAACTCACCGCAGCGGGCAAAACTTTGGAACAGATCGGTTTGCCTGAGATGGACGAGCTTTGGAACAAAGCCAAGGCCTAAATCTCAAAGATGCTATTCTTGGGTCAAATATTTCCCCCACGCATAAATCCATTGATCACTTATGTTAACAAAAACGAGATTAATATAGTGTTACTTCGAACCAAAAAACATTGACTTCTTAATTCCCCTCAACTAAAATTTCAGAATCGGCAATAAATCTAGGGGGAATTACCAATGAAAACTGTTAAGAAAGCTGCTGGCCTAAGATATTTAACCGCGGCTTGCCTCACGCTTACAATTTTTGCAAGCTCGTCAATGTTCATTCTCGCTGCTCCGGGACACAGTTCTGCGACAGGTGAAATTTCCGTTTCGGGAACGGCGGAAAATGGAGTACAGCCCGTAGTCAAAGTAAATGGAGAACAGGCTGTCAGCGGACGCACGTTCGTTTCCGGTGGTGTGATAGAAACTTCTAATACCGCATTTGCGAATATTAGCCTCGGCAAACTGGGGCGTATCGGCTTATCTCCGAACTCTGTATTGAGCCTCAACTTCACCGGCGATACCATTTCCGGAAACCTTTCCGGCGGCAAGATCACGGTTTTTAGCGCCGAAGGCGTTTCGGTCAATATAACAACGCCCGACAAGGCATTTTTGAACGATAAGAATCTCAAGGGAAACTTTACGATCGATTTGTCATCGGGTATTTCGGCTGCCACTGCCGAAGCCGGAACGCTTAATTTTGCGAATGGATCGTTGGCTGCTCAAGCCCAGACCACGGATGATGACGATGATAATGGTAGTCTGCTTTTGCCGCTGGCGATTCTCGCCGGTGCCGTCGGAGCGGCTGTTGTTTATGTCATCATCAATCGTAATGATGATGATGAGCCAGGATTCGTAGTTAGTCCGGTGAGATAGTTCAATTTTGAAAGGAAACTAAAAATGCACGGATTTTTACTGATCCGTGCTTTTTTGCGCATCGCGCGATTGAATGGCAAAAATAAGATTATTGGTTGACGGGTAAATTCCGCGTTCCCGTTTCCTTCCGTCTTAATACTGAAATTTAGTTCGAATTATACCAAAACGGGACCGAATCAGCCCAGGATTTTTATTCTAATTTGGCTGTTGCTATTCAGCGAAGAGCTCGTCCAATCTCTCCAAAGTTTTTTTCGCGGCATCGGGCGGCATTTCTCCGATCTTTTTGACCAAACGAATTTTGTCCACCGATCTGATCTGATCGAGTATGACGAATCGTTCGTTGTTCAAAAAATCAACCGCGACGCGCGTCGGGTATTTTACCTTTGTCGATGAAAGCGGGGCAATAATTACCGTTTCCAGATTCCGGTTAGTTTCATCTGGAGAGATCACGACGCAGGGCCGCGTATTCTTAGCGTCCCGCGAAGGATTCGGGTCGAGATTAACAAGGTAAACTTCAAACCGCTTTACCATTGCCACTCCTTTTTCTCGAATTCGGTTCCCATATTCGATTCATGCGGAGCGTCATCGTCGGTGTCTTCCATCGATTTAAAAATAGCATCCCAATTTCCACGAGGTTTTTGGACATTGCGAATTAAAATACCGCCTTCAAAAACTTCGAGTTCGACCTCGCCGGCCAAACGAGTTTCCTCAAGCAGCATTTTGGGGATTCTGATGCCCTGCGAGTTACCGATTTGTATGATCTGGGCTTTCATAATTACATAGTAATTACTACTGAAAAAATGGTCAACTTCTTAAGTTCAGACTGCAAACTTTAGCTTGTCATCGACGGTGAGCAGAAGACAAGCTTAAGCTTGAACTCAAAACTTCAGCCGATCTTTTCGAGGCCGTTCATATATCGCTGAAGAATTTCCGGCACAACAATCGATCCGTCTTCCTGCTGGTAATTTTCGAGGATCGCGATCCAGGTCCGCCCGACGGCGAGCCCCGAACCATTTAACGTGTGAACGAATTCAGGCTTTTCGCCACCGCCGCGACGAAAACGAAGATTCATCCGACGTGCCTGAAAATCACCGCAGTTTGAGCAGCTCGAGATCTCGCGGTATGTTTTCTGACTCGGCAGCCAAACTTCGATGTCGTAGGTTTTAACCGCGCCGAAGCCCATATCGCCGGTCGATAAAACAACGGTCCGGTACGGCAGGCCGAGAAGCTCTAAAATGCGCTCGGCATTAGCGGTAAGTTTCTCGTGTTCCTCGGCAGAATTTTCCGGAACACTTAGTTTTACCAGCTCAACCTTTTCAAATTGGTGCTGCCGGATCAGCCCGCGCGTGTCACGCCCATAACTTCCTGCTTCGGAACGAAAACACGGCGTATACGCGGCGTAATATTTAGGCAGGTCTTTCGCGTCGAGAATTTCCTCGGAGTGATAATTCGTCACCGGAACCTCAGCGGTGGGAATCAAAGCAAGTCCGCGCTCGTCATTCAGAAAAAAGAGATCGCCCTCAAACTTCGGCAGTTGGTTCGTACCGAAAAGGCTCTTTCGATTAACGATAAAAGGCGGTAGAGTCTCGGTATATCCATGTTCAGTCGTATGAACAT
>JANMSP010000256.1:0-24119 GCA_031389475.1 Pyrinomonadaceae bacterium | reverse complement strand
TGATGATTACGACCTTGCGCTGCGCGTCGCCGGGAGTGAATTTAAAATATTTTATTTGCATGAGCCGCTATGCCTTCGGCGAGAGCATGACGGGCAGTGTTCGGGAATTTATAATTCGGTCAAGACCGGCGAACAGATAATGAATGCTCTCAAAAAATCGCAAAAGCAACATCCGGATGCTTTTAAGGATCAATCGAAAATCACGAACAGAATGGCAGAGGTCAAAATGGAATTGGCAATAAGCAATTTGAAAGAGGGCAAGCGGGGCGAAGGACTAAAATCAATGATTGATTCCATCACTACCAGTCCGAAGCAAATTGGTACGTTGGCTAAGATCGGCCGGCGCCGGGTAAAGCGGATTCTGGGATAGTGGGTTACGGTTACGCTAAAGTAACAGGATGGAGTTACCAAATGGTAAAAGGTTTACTAGACGCATTGCTACGAAAAATTAAAGTCAATGAACCCTACTTCATTTCGGAGAATAAAAAGTACGATGCTTATGAAGTAGGAGAAGGCAGTTACGGCTGCCCAGAGGTTGTATTTTACGATTCAGGAGCAGAGCTGCGAATAGGCAAATATTGCTCAATTGCACCGCGGGTTACAATTCTTCTCGGCGGCGAACATCACCATGATTGGGTTAGTAATTATCCGTTTAGTCTTTCCTTTGACGAAGCAAATAATCTCACCGGCTATCCTTATACGAAGGGCGAGGTATTAATCGGGAACGACGTTTGGATTGGTTATGATGCGTTGATACTGTCGGGCGTAACGATTGGCAATGGGGCTGTTATAGCTGCGCGCAGCGTGGTGACAAAAGACGTAGAACCTTTCGCGATAGTTGGCGGCACTCCTGCGAAACCGATACGATTTCGATTCCCGGATGTGACAATCGAGGCACTGCAAAGAATTGCCTGGTGGAATTGGCCTCCTTCCAAAATTAAAGCTGCATGGCCGTTGATCCAATCGCCTAATATTGAAGAATTTATTACACAATTTTCTCGGGAGTGGATCGTTGAAAAGGATTGAACTGCTTTTCGAACTTGAGAACAAGAATGCGAATTTGTTATTTTGCCGATGGCCGGTCTATACATACGAGACGCTGGATTAGGTTTTGTGTCGGTTCGGGACACGAAATGCATTTGATCTCGTATGCTCCAATGACTGAATACGACGTCTCTGAAATGGACGCGATTGGGGTAAAAATCCATGGCAACACGGGAAACTTTCACCTAAGGAAGGTCTGGCTAACTTTGAGCGATATTCGCTTCGTCAAATCGGTTTTAAAAAAAGAAAAGATCGATATCCTTCATAGTCATTTTTTGGGTGCGAACGCTTGGTTTTCTGCCCTAAGCCGATTTCATCCGCATATCATAACCGTAATGGGCGGTGATGTTATCGGGGATGATTGGACGCCTACCCGAAATTTACAGGAAAGGCTACTGACTCCGTACTCCTTGAGAAATGCTGATGCAGTTACTGCATGGTCACCGCACCTCGCTGAAATAGTTCGTCCGTATCTACGCCCAGATACATTGTTGGAAACAATTCACGGGGGAGTCGATACTAGCTTATTCACAAATGGTTGTAAGCCAAAATATCTTTTGGATCGCCTAGAAATCCCGGAATCTTCAAATGTTGTATTCAGCCCGCGCCTTACTCGGAGCTTATACAATATCGATAAGATTGCTCATGCCGCTGGAATTGTCTGCGACAAGCTTCCGGATACGGTTTTTGTTATGGCGATTCCATCACATATTGCGGATGTGGAATATATTGAGGGAGTAAAGGGCATCTTTGCCAGCAATTCCGCGCGCGACAAAGTCCGTTATGTTCCAACAATTGCCCATAATGAGATTGTTGACTATTTCCGGCTCGCGGATATAACCGTTTCGATCCCTACCACCGATGGAACGCCGATGGCTGTGCTTGAATCAATGTCGTGTGAAACAGCAACAGTCGTTGGTCATTTACCGGGTTACGATCCCTTTTATTTTGCGAATGAACAAACTACTCTTACCGCAGATGTAAATGCACCTCGAGCTGTGGCAGACGCAATTGTGCGGCTCTTATCGGACGACGAACTTTATGGACGGATTACTACCGAAGCCCGCCGACGGGTAGAAGAGACGGGCAGCTATGAATTTCAAATGAATAAGATGGAACGGTTATATCAGAAGCTGATGGTTAAATAACAAGATATAGCATTGGCAAATGCATTAATCCCTTGACTTGCCGCAGACATGCGCTAAATAAAGTAAAAAGATATAATCAATTGTAGGAGTTAATAAAAAACGATTTATGGATAGCTTGAATATTTTGGTAACTGGTGGTGCTGGGTTCATTGGTTCTCATCTTGTGGATAAGTTGGTGGACGAAGGACACACGGTTAGAATTCTAGATTCCATAGTCGAGCAGGTTCACGGTGGTAAAGTTCCCGAACATTTAAATTCCCAGGCGGAATTTATTCGTGCGGATATGTGCGACGCCGAGGCTGTATCGAGAGCGCTTGACGGAATCGATGTTGTTTATCACAAAGCGGCTGAAGTTGGCGTAGGACAATCGATGTACGAAATAGTCCGTTATGTAAAAGCCAATGACCTGGGAACCGCTGTACTGCTCGAAGAAATGATAAAGCGGCCCAAGCAGTTCAAAAAGTTGATAGTTGCGTCTTCGATGTCGATTTATGGCGAAGGTGCTTATTACTGCGACGGTTGCGATGAAAAGAAGACGCCTTTTCTTCGAAGTAACGAGCAGTTGGCGAGTCATGCATGGGATTTCAAGTGCGAACAGTGCGAAGGCGAACTCACGCCAATCGGCACGGCCGAAGACAAACCGCTGTTCCCGACATCGGTTTATGCGGTGACCAAGCAGGATCAGGAACAATACTGTTTATCGATCGGACGCGCTTATTCGATCCCGACAGTTGTGTTTCGGTATTTTAACGTTTATGGCACACGCCAGGCGCTTTCCAATCCGTATACCGGAGTTTGCGCGATTTTTTCCTCAAGGCTTTTAAATGACCAGTCTCCCATGGTTTTCGAAGACGGCGAGCAGTCGCGTGATTTTATTCATGTCAGCGACATCGTTCAAGCCAATCTCCTGGCGCTTGAAACAGACAAAGCTGACTATCAAACAATGAATATCGGAACGGGACGGTCTATAACGGTCAAACAAATGGCTAAGTTGCTGGCCGAAGGGCTTGGAAAAAATATCGAACCTGAAATGGTGGGCAAATACCGTGAAGGTGATATCAGGCATTGTGTTGCGGATATAACAAAGGCGACGAATCTATTGGGTTATCGGCCTAAAATGGGCCTCGAAGACGGACTTGCCGAATTGTTGAATTGGGTAAAAGGTCAGGATGCCGATGATAAGGTCAATTCGGCGACTGCTGAACTTGCGGCGCATAGTTTGGTAAAATAATCGCAATTTTCAGGCGTTGCTTCGGTAAACACATCTACTGCCTCAACATCCGTCTCGACAATATCTTTAATTTATCAATTATTTCCTACTATGGGGCAGGTTATCGTTCCGGCTCAAATCGGCTGGAAGGGTGCGAGTCCTATATTATCAATTTTGTTGCAACAAAATAAAACTATCGCCGTTCGCCAAAGGGTGAAGGGTTGTAAAAATTATTAAATGATGTCTTGCCCACTATGCAATTGCACCAATTCTCGACCCTCATGGAACGGGGCGACAGTTTATCGCAACAAAAGATATGAATATCTTGAGTGTGACGAATGCCTGTCCCTGTACACTTCGCCAATGCCCGATGCTGAAACACTCACCCAAATGTATGGGGACGATTACGGGCAATTTTTATCCGTGGAATCGGCTCATAGTGGGAACGATGGCACACAGACAGTTCTAAATTGGCTGGCGAATGAAGAAAAGGGGACGTTCCTTGATTACGGATGCGGAGCCGGAAACCTGCTGGGGGAAGTCGCCAAACAAGGCTGGACTTGTTATGGAGTTGAATTCGACGACGAGACGGCGGAAAAATTTAGTAAGTTACACAACTTGCACATTGTTAACGGGCTGAACCGGTTGCCGTTAGAAATGAAATTTGATGTCATCCACTTGGGCGACGTGATCGAGCACCTGACTAATGTAAATCAAGAGATTCCGATAATCCTCCAGCGTTTGAAACCAAATGGAGTGATAATCGCGCAGGGGCCGTTAGAGGCTAATATCAATTTATTCTTACTTGGAATAAGACTTAAAAAAACCCTGTATAAAACCGAATCATCAATGGCACCTTATCATGTTAGCCTTGCCACAATTACGGGACAAAAACATTTTTTTAATCGATTCGGCTTAAAGGAAATCGTTTTTTCCGCATTCGAAACCGCGCATCCAGCTCCCGAAACGCTACCGCTTCGAGATATGCGAAACATTCGTTCGACGTCTTTGTTCTTCCTGCGCAGAGTTTCGCAAATGGTCAGTCGGATCTTTGCTTCAAGAATGGGAAATCGATATTTTTATATAGGACGTAAAGTTGGATCGTAAAAAAACAACAATAAAGGTACTGCATTTAATTGAAGGTCTCGGTTCAGGCGGTGCGGAGAAGCTGCTATACACAAACTTAAAGTATTTTGATACCGAAAAGGTTAGCAGTGAGGTTGTCACGGTTTTCTCGAATCAGGACTATTGGAAGGAAAAGATCGAAAATCTCAACGTTCCGGTATATGCACTCGACTGCAAAAATTACCGCAGTATCGCCACCGGCGCCATCCGGCTTCTCCGGCTGGTTCAGGAAAATAAACCCGATTTAATCCATACCCATCTTTGGACCGCCAATATTATAGGCCGCATCGTCGGCTGGTGGACAGGGATACCTGTTTTAAGTTCTATCCACAATCCCGAATATGAACCGCAAGCATTTACGTCCGCAAAATCTTTAAATTCCAAGAAGTTATTGGCCACAATGACTCTGGATAAATGGACGGCCGGTTTTGGATGTGACCGGATGCTCGCGGTTAGCCGATACGTTAAAGAGAGTACGCATCAAAGATTAAATTTTCCGCTTGAGAAAATACAGGTAATCTACAATCCGATAGATACTTCTGATTTAGGCCGGCGCCGAAGCCGCCAGGCATTATTAAATGATCTACAGCTGCCGCCTGATTCGATTTGCCTTTTGAATGTTGGACGACTTGCACCGCAAAAAGGTTTCATCTATGCGGTGCGGGCGATGAAGAAGGTCCAGGAACATTTTCCAAACGCGAACTTGATTTCTATCGGCAGCCAGAGCGATAAACAATGGCTTTCGATTGTCGAACAAGAAATCAATAATCTCGGATTGGCCGATGTTGTTCATTTAGTCGGCGAAAAGCGAGGCATCAGCGATTTCTTGCATGACTGTGATCTGTTCGTGTTTCCATCACTTTTTGAAGGACTCGGAATCGCATTAGCGGAAGCTATGGCCATCGGCTGTGCCTGCATTACAAATGATATTAAGCCGTTGAATGAATTTGTGATAAAGGATGTGAACGGTATTCTAATAGAGCCGCGCGATCCGGATGCACTTGCCGCAGCCATTATCGATTTGCTTGGGAACGCGAAAAAACGCGATGAATTGGGACAGGCAGCGAAGGAAACCGCTCTTAACCTTTTCCAGCCACAACCCGCGGCAGACCGATTGGTGGAACTTTATGTGTCGATGGCCGGTCGGGAAATGGATTTTAGATCTCCGCTGATCAACCCGCCAAGAATTTCGCTTGTAATACCGGTACTTGATGAAGCGGAATCAATTGGAATGCTTTTTGAAAGTATTAACATACAGACACTCCCGCCGGATGAAATTATAGTGGTGGATGGAGGGTCGAAGGACGCGACAGTTCTCCTAATCGAAAAGTTCGCCCGGGAAAATGTGAAGATCAAGTTGATCAAAACGGACGGGGCGACGCCGGGAAAGGGGCGCAATATCGGGATAGAAAGTGCCGGGAACGATATGATCGCGTTGACTGATGCGGGCACCAGGCTTGAGGCCGAGTGGCTGGAGGAATTGGTCAGAGTTTCGGCCAAGACGCCCGAACTGGATATTATTTTCGGAAATTACACTCCAGTAATCGACAAGCTTTTTGAGAAATGCTCGGCTCTTTCGTATGTTCCGCCGCAAAATCCGAATGAAATCCGGGGCAAGTTTGTGGCTTCGTGTTTGTTAAAAAAGAAGGTTTGGGAATCGGTCGGCGGGTTTCCCGATTTGCGTGCTGCCGAGGATTTGATCTTCATGGAAAAAGCAGCAAAACAGGGATTTAAAACCGGGTTTGCACCGCACGCAATGGTTCACTCGAGCCTACGTCCGAGTATATCGACCACTTTCGCGAAGTTTGTGCTTTATTCGAAACATAACGTTTGGGCAGGCAGACAGTGGGATTGGCATTACGGTATTCTTAAACAGTATTTGCTGCTGCTTCCGTTCTTGATTTTGGCGGCGTTTTTCGGGCCGTGGTGGTGGCTTGCGGCAATTCCTTCGTGGTTGATCATTCGTGCCGCGAAGCGCATATTGGCTAACCGGTATGAATTCGGCCTGGGCGCGTTGTTTAATCCGCTGGTGTTATTTGGTACCGCGGTTTTGGTGCTTACGATTGATATGGCTACTTTTGTGGGCTGGGTAATGGCTTTGGTGTCGAAGAAATGAGATCGGCTCTTTATATTTGTTATTTTGGAGTGCGCCAGCCGCTTGTGCAGACGCAAGTAATTCCGTATCTGCTGGAATTAGTGAAGGGCGAGGAGCATCCAGAGCTAAGAGTTTCGCTGTTGACGTTTGAGCCGGATTTTGCGGAGAAATGGACGGCCGTGCAAATAGAGGCGGAGCGAAATAAGCTGGCGGAAAAGGGAATTGACTGGCATTGTTTGGTTTATCACAAAAGATTTTCGGTGATTGCTACGGCATATGACGTTTTTCGCGGTGCATGGTTTATTCGCCGCATGATCAGTGAAAAAAATATCGACATTCTGCATGGGCGCGTGCATGTGCCGACACTGATGGGAGCTATCGCAAGGAAATTTTCGAAGCGGAAGCCGAAGCTGCTATTCGATATTCGTGGATTTTTCCCAGAGGAGTATACAGACGCCGGAATTTGGCCGGAGAATGGCTTGATTTACAAAACTGTGAAACGAATCGAAAGCTGGCTGATGAAGGAAGCCGACGGGTTTGTGGTTTTAACAGAGAAGGCAAGGGAGATATTGTTTCCGGAAAGTCGTGCGGGTGGTTATGATAAGGAAGGGCGTCCAGTCGAGGTTATTCCCTGCTGCGTCGATTTCGATAGGCGGTTTAGTATTGATCGCGAAGCGCAGCGAAGAAAAATTAGGGCGGAACTGGGCGTCGAGGATAGATTAGTTTTCGTGCATGTCGGGGCGCTCGGAGGGCTTTATCTGGCTAATGAGATCGCGGATTTTTTGCAGACCGCGCGGATTCAGGATAAGCGGACTTATGCTCTTTTTTTGACGCAGACCGATACGAATATAATTATACCGCTTTTACGCGAACGCGGGTTTGAGAATCAGGACTATTTTGTCGGCCGAGCCGCTCCGGAGGATATTCCGGAGTATCTAAGTGCGTCAGATGCCGGGTTGTCATTTGTGAAGGCTGGTTACGCGACGCAGTCGCGTTCACCTACGAAGATACCCGAGTATCTCGCTTGCGGTTTGCCGGTCATCAGCAATCGCGGAGTTGGTGATATTGACAATTTAATTGATGAAGACAAAGTCGGTGTTTTGATCGATGATTTTAGTGAGAAAAGTTATGCAAAAGCAATTCACTCGTTAAAGGAAATTATTCTTAAACCCGACATTTCAAAGAGATGCCGTATTAGCTCCGAATTGCGATTCAGTCTGGAGAAAGTAGGCGGTAGTAGATACCGGCGTTTGTATTCACGAATGAGTAAATAGTTATGGTTGTTGCTAATAAAGAATCTAGGATTGCCCGCGAGGGTTATTATTGGGGAAAGCAAGATTGTCCGATATGTGAAATTGCCCCATCGAAATTTATCGGCAAACGCGGCGGCCTAGCCCACCGCGAAAATCTTGGTATCGAGACGGAGATTTGGAAATGCGGTAAATGCGACCTTATTTTCCCTAATCCGATGCCCTATCCGGTTGAGGGGTTGGGGCAGCATTACGAGGTAAATGCGGATGATTACTTTGCCGCTCATGATAAAGAAGTTAGGTTAAAGGGTGCAGTTAATCTAATACGGAATGCAGAGGAATTGTTGGGCCGGAAGGGCCGGCTTTTGGACGTTGGGGTTGGACGCGGCGAGATTCTGGCCGCGGCGAAGGAACGAGGCTGGGAGGTTGAGGGCATAGAACCATCCGAGACATTTGCTGAGCATGCAGAAAAAAGTACGGGAGCAAAGATTTGGCGCACACCTGTTGAGGAAGCAGAGATTCCGGCTGATTCATACGATGTAGTAATACTTTCTGCAGTTTTGGAGCATCTTTACAACCCGGATGCGATAATTAAAAAAATCGTTTTGATCTTAAAGAAAGGTGGTCTGCTTTTTGTAGATGTTCCGAATGAAAGAGCAATATATTTCACGGCTGGAAACGCTTACCAAAGAATTCGCGGCCGTGATTGGTGCGTGAATCTTGCTCCGACATTTTCACCGTTTCATGTGTTCGGTTTTGGACCAAAATCTTTGCGGATGCTCCTGGCTAAGTATGGTTTAGATCCCAAAATATGGACAGTTTACGGCGGAACGAGCCTTGTTTCTAATCACGGCGGTATTATTGGGGCGATTGAGAGTCAAGCGTCGAAAGCTGTTACAGCGTTAAGTAATTTAGGCGAAATGGGAACCTACATAGAGACTTGGGCGGTAAAAAGATAATTTATAATGCGTGTCCTAGGCCTTTGTTCATATCCGGTGGAAGCGGCGGCGACGCGGTTTCGGTTAGGGCAGTTTGTCGGGCCGCTGCGGGAGCATGGGATTGATTTGACGATCAGTTCTTTTTTGGATAGCGGGCAGTTTCGATCATTGTACGAGAATAAGGGATTTGCGGGGAAGGCTTTGGGGCTGATGCGTCCGGTGGCGGGAAGAATTGTAGAAACCTTTGCAATACGCAAATACGATCTGTTGTTTGTGCAGCGTGAGGCGATGCTGTTTGGGCCGGGGTTTTTTGAATGGCTTTACGCGAAAGTGGGGAACATTCCGATGGTGCTTGATCTGGATGACGCGACATATATCAGTTACGTCAGCCCGACTTACGGACGCCTTGGAAGCGCGTTCAAATTTTTCAGGAAGACGGATAATTTGATCAGAAACGCGGAAGCGGTTGTTTGCGGCAACCGTTTTATTGCGGAGCATGTGGAATCGCTCGGGACGCGGGCGGTAATTGTTCCGACGATTGTCAATACGGACGTGTTTTGCCCGGCTGAAATCGCTAACGAGATTCCGGTGATAGGCTGGATCGGGACGCATTCGACCTATCCTTTTTTAGAATGGCTGTTTCCGGTGCTCGAACGTTTGGCTTTGACGCATCGTTTTATTTTGAGAATTGTCGGTGCCGGGCGGGACGACATTAATGTCAAAGGTTTTGAGATTGATAATCGTAAATGGAAGCTGGAACGCGAGATAGAAGATTTTCAAACGCTTGATATTGGGCTTTACCCTCTTACACTTAGCGATTCGGCGAACAAGGAATGGCTGTTGGGGAAATCGGGCTTTAAAGCGATCCAATATATGGCGGTCGGCGTACCGTTTGTGATGTCGCCAGTTGGCGTCGGGGCAGAAATAGGCGTGCCCGGCGAAACTCATCTAAATGCGGAAACGCTGGAAGACTGGTATAATTCGTTAAACACTCTGCTTTCGGACGCGGAATTGAGAAGGAAAATGGGCAAATACGGAAGAGAGCATTCTGTACAATTTTACAGCGTTCCGGTATACGCAGAGACATTGGCGGATGTACTGTACTCTACAGTCGATACGCTCGTTTAGATATTGTATTTTGTAAGGATGGGCCTGAGCGACGCCAAAGGATTGTAGCTTTAAATTAGATTCGAGCATACATTCCTTAGTTAAAATGACGGGAAAATTCAAATTAACGATGCTTGCCAGCATAGCGGCGCTCCCGTCCGGTTTGGCCTGCGTGGGGCTAAGGCTTTTTTTTGGATACAAGATCGGTAAAAACGTACGAATTGGATTCAGTCTTATAGATGCGGCAGATTGTGTTATCGGGGACAATGTTTCGATTGGGCATTTGAATGCATTTGTTGGGATAAAAAAGCTGTCTATCGGCGAACACACGCGGATTGGAACACTTAATATCGTTCGCGGCGGTGATGAGGTGAGGATCGGACGGTATTGCGAGATACTGCGGTTGAATGAGATAAATTCCATTCCCGAACCGGACATTATCAACGAGGCCGATCCGCGATTTATTCTGGGCGACGGCAGTATGATAGCCGCTTCGCACAAGATCGACTTTACCGACAAGGTCGAATTCGGCAAGCGGGTTATCCTGGGCGGCCGGAATTCGTCTATCTGGACGCACAACCGGCAAAGCACGAAGCCGGTGAGCATTGGAGATTACAGTTATATCGGCTCGGAGATAAGGATCGCTCCCGGCGGCGAAATTCCTGCAAAATGCATTGTCGGTATCGGGTCGGTGATAACGAAAAAATTCGAAAGTGAAAATCGTTTGATTGCTGGTGTGCCGGCGAAGGAAGTGAAGGAACTCGATACGGACGGAAGGTTCTTAACCGAGCATAAAACTCGACCTGACCTTCCGAAAGACATTTAATTTGCAAAGGCGGCAAATAAGGAAAGGTTTCGCCGCCGCAGAAAGATTAACGAATGCAGAGTAAATACTTAATAGCCGCGCTTTTATTCGTCGCGAGCCTTGGGCTGACAGCAGGTATTTTTCCTGAGGGAGCCGGGGCAATATTGATCGTTACCTTTCTTTCCGCGCCTGCGATCTTCATCTTCAGGAGATTTACGGATGACAAGCAATTTGTAACGACTATTTTTCTATCAGCACTTTTTGTTCGGTTGGCGTTCGGCCTGTTAGTGCACGCTTACGAACTTAGGGAGTTTTTTGGGGGCGATGCATTTACATACGACTTCAATGGGGCAAAGCTGTCGGAATACTGGTGGGGATTGATCGGCCGAAATGATCCGGCGATGAATAAGGTGATGCTTTTAAGCAGCTCGGGCTGGGGCATGTACTATTTGGTGGCCGCCATATATTCGATAGTCGGCCGAAATATTCTGGCGGCGCAATCTTTTTGCGCCGTTTTCGGAGCCGCTACGGCACCGATGGTTTATTATTGCGCCGTCAAAATATTTCAAAATAAAAACGTAGGCCGGATTTCGGCGATCGCAATCGCGTTTTTCCCTTCGTTCATTATTTGGTCCGGGCAGCTGATGAAGGACGGCCTGATCATTTTTCTGCTTGTGCTGGCGATCACAATGGTGCTCCAACTGCAGGAAAAGTTCAATTACGCAGCACTTGCCCTACTAATTTTTTCGCTCGGAGGCATTATCTCGCTGCGTTTTTACATATTTTATATGTTGGCGATTGCGGTCGCCGGAAGTTTTGTCGTCGGCGTTTCTAAATCCACACAGTCGATCCTTACGCGGTCAGCTATATTGGTCGTCATGGGCCTTAGCCTGACATACCTTGGAATAGTCAGAAATGCCGGCACCAATCTGGAAGAGTACGGAAACCTGGAAAGAATTGAGCGAAGCCGGTCTGATCTGTCGGCTTCGGCAGCCTCAGGATTTGGAGCAGATGTTGATGTTTCTACAACGGAAGGTGCGATCAGCGCCGTGCCTGTCGGATTTGTTTATTTGATGTTTGCGCCGTTTCCCTGGCAGATGAACAGCCTCAGGCAAGCCATCACGCTGCCGGAAGTACTCCTCTGGTGGTCGATGATCCCGCTGATGGTGATAGGAATCTGGTACTCGGCGAAGAACCGCCTGCGAAGCGCGTTTCCAATCCTGATTTTCAGCCTGACCCTGACGCTTGCATATTCGATCTTTCAGGGAAATGTCGGCACCGCTTACCGCCAGCGGACACAGATACAAGTTTTTCTTTTTATGTTTATCGCGGTCGGCTGGACTATTTTTAAAGAGCGTCGAGACGACAAAAAGATGGAAAGGGTAAATAAGCGCAAGCAGTTCGAGAGGAGTTTGCAGGCAAGAAGGCATGCCGGATAAACGATGTGCGGAATAGTTGGATTTGTCAATAAAGACGGGGGCATTGATCGCTCGATTCTCGAAAAGATGAATGCGGCGATCATTCATCGCGGGCCTGATGACGACGGTTTTTATGTCGATCAAAATGCGGCGCTCGGAATGCGTCGGCTCTCGATCATCGATCTGGCCGGCGGCAAACAGCCGATACATAACGCCGATAAAACGAAGTGGATCGTATTTAACGGCGAAATCTATAATTATCAGGAACTTCGCAAAGGCCTTGAAGAGCGCGGCCACGAACTTTACACGCATTCCGATACCGAAGCGATCATTCACCTTTTTGACGAATACGGGCCGGATTGTCTTGAACATCTGCGCGGGATGTTTGCCTTTGCGATCTGGGATACGGCGGATAAATCTCTGTTTATCGCCCGCGACCGCGTTGGTAAAAAACCGCTCCTTTATTCACATCGAACGAACGGTGACCTAATTTTCGGGTCTGAATTTGCCGCGCTTCTTCAGCACCCGGATATTTCACGCGAGGTCGATCTCGAAGCAATAGACAGTTATCTTTCCTACCTCTGCATTCCGGCGCCGATGACGGCGTTCAAGCAAATACGAAAGCTCGAGCCCGGACATTGGATGCGGTGGAAAGATGGCGCAATAGAAACTAAGCGATACTGGGAACCCGATTTTTCAAAGAAAATAAAGATCACGGAAGAAGAAGCGATTGTGGAGACTACGCGCATCCTCCGCGAATCGACCAAGCTGAGAATGATATCGGAGGTTCCGCTCGGGGCATTTCTTTCCGGCGGCGTTGATTCGTCGATGATCGTCGCGCTGATGGCCCAGGAAAGCACGCAGCCCGTCAAGACTTTTTCTATCGGATTCGAGGAGCAGGATTTCAGCGAATTGAAATACGCGAAACGAGTTGCAGAACATGTCGGGGCCGAGTATCACGAATTCATCGTCCGGCCGAATGCTATGGAGGTTTTGCCCACGCTGGTCGAGCATTACGGCGAACCTTATGCGGATTCATCCGCGATCCCGACATATTATGTAGCGAAGGAAACGAGCCAGCATGTAACGGTTGCTCTAAACGGCGACGGCGGGGATGAGAGCTTCGCGGGTTATGAGCGTTATGCCGCAATGCGGATGGCCGAGACATATCACCGCTTGCCGAAGCCGCTTAGAAAAGCGTTTATAGAAGCTCCGGTAAGCTTGCTTCCGACCTCGGAAATCAAACGCAGCCGGTTTCGTGATGCAAAACGTTTCCTGCAGGCCGCAAACTTACCGAAAACTGAGCGATATTTTCGATGGATGTCCACCTTTGACCGGCCTGCGAAGGCCGACATCTACACCAGCGATTTTGCGGAAAGCGTTTCAGCAGCGAATGCGGTTGGATATTTGGAAACTTGGTTTGCAAAGGCCAACGGTTCGGGGATGCTGGACGCAACGCTTTTGACCGATCAGATGACATATCTGCCGAATGATCTGCTCGTAAAGGTCGATATTGCGACAATGGCGAATTCACTTGAAGCCCGTTCGCCGTTTCTCGATCACAAACTGATCGAATTTGCCGCTAGTTTGCCGGAAAGTTTAAAGATGCGTCGGTTTGAAACGAAATCGCTGTTGAAGAAGGCTGCGGCCCGGCTAGTGCCGAAGGAAGTTATTTATCGCCGCAAAATGGGTTTCGGCGTTCCGATCGGAAATTGGTTTCGCAATGAAATGAAGGATTTTGTGCGGGAAGTCTTGCTTTCCGAAAAGTCTTTAAAGCGTGGAATCGTCAAGCCGGAAAAGCTCGAAAAATATGTGAATGAACACACGAACGCGACGCACGACCACGCTTTTCAGCTTTGGACGCTTCTGATGCTGGAGCTATGGTTTCAGAGTTTTATAGATTAGGACGGACGAATTTCAGTTTTGGACTCGCGACGGCACTATCGATGCCATTATCGGCGATGTTGTGTTTTTTACGTATCGTTTCCCGCAAGTATGTTAATAGGCGATGTTGCGGCCGAATAAAATCGTCGAATTATTCTTGTTCTCGAATCGTTCTTTCGGAGTTATTCCAGAATAACTTCTGATGTTCTCGAAAAAGTTATTTTTTTGTTCCGAGATAACCCAGGTTCGTAACTTTTGATAATCAGCCGACTTTGCCGCTTTCAGTGACTTACAGTAAATGCCAAGACTATCTTGAGTTTGTTGGCCAAATATGAACCCAACGGGTAAAGAAAACCCCAACCTCCTCATACTGACCCCGGTTTTCAACGACTGGGAAAGCTTGCGTCTGCTCCTGACGGAATTCGATGAAATTCTCCAACAAAACGGCTTGACGGCGAGTGTTTTGGCGGTTGACGACGGTTCGACTATCTCATTTGATGAGGGCGGATTTGCGGTGGAGAATTTTAGTTCGATAGAAAGTGTTTCCGTTCTCGAGCTAACGCGGAATATGGGGCACCAGCGTGCGATAGCGCTTGGTTTTTCTTACATTCATTTCAATATCGAATGCGATGCGATTTTAGTGATCGACGGGGACGGCGAGGACGATCCGGCGGATATTCCGCGGCTAATTGAGCGGTGCAGGGAGACGGATTTCACGAAAATGGTTTTTGCGCGTCGAGCCGAACGAAGCGAGGGCGTTGTTTTCAGGACCTTTTACGTTTTTTATAAGCTTCTTTACAGAATTCTTACCGGCAAGGAAATTCGCTCCGGTAATTTTAGTATTGTGCCTTATTCGCTGTTGGCGCGGCTCGTCTGCGTTTCGGAGATCTGGAACCATTATTCGGTCGGCGTAATAAAGGCGAAGCTGCCGAGAGTTGAGATCCTGACGAACCGGCGGGAAAGGCTGGCCGACGAATCGAAGATGAATTTTGTATCGCTGGTCGCTCATGGCCTCAGCGCTATTTCGGTTTACGCTGATGTTGTCGGGATCCGGCTGTTATTATCGACGATGGTGCTGATTTTTCTGTCAATCGTCGGAATTGTGATAACGGTGGCGGTCCGGCTGACAACCGATGCGGCAATCCCGGGATGGGCCACGACGCTGACGGGTATTTTATTCCTGGTCGCCTTGCAGGCGTCTGCGCTGTCGGTGTTTTTTGTGTTTATTGTTTTGAATTCGCGGAACAATATCAGCTTTCTTCCGGTCAAAGATTATTTGCCGTTTATTTTGCGTTTAACAAAGGTGTATCCCGCAAAATGACGGATTTTACTTATATCGGATCGGAACTCGACGTTTTTGCGTTCGCGTCCAACTGGAAAGCTTATTATAAAGGCTTAATTGCAGAATATATCGGCCGCAATGTCCTGGAAGTCGGGGCTGGCATTGGAGCGACGGCTCAGACGCTTTGCGATGGCACTCAGGATCGCTGGGTTTGTCTCGAACCGGATCCTTCGCTCGCGACTCAAATTAGCGAGAAGATAGAAACCGGCAGTCTGCCGACGTGCTGCACGGTTCAGATTGGAACGACGTCTGATCTGACGGTCGCGGAAAAATTCGATACGATCCTTTACATAGATGTTTTAGAACATATCGAATCGGACGTGGAAGAGTTGCGAAATGCGTTCAATCTCCTCAGCGAAAACGGTCATTTGATAATTTTATCGCCGGCACATCAACGGCTTTATACACCTTTTGATGCGAAGATCGGCCATTTTCGGCGATATTCGAAAGCAACTCTCTCTGCCGTGATTCCGAAAGGTTTGGAACTGCGTAAATTGATCTACGTAGACTCATTCGGCGCTTTGGCATCGGCCGCGAACCGATATATTCTTAAAAGCGACACACCGACCAGGAAGCAAATCCAATTTTGGGATACGAAGATTATACCGTTCTCAAGATTTTTTGATGAAAAGTTTGGGTATGTTGTAGGGAAATCGGTGATAGGCGTTTGGAAAAAAATATAGTTTATTAGGAGAACATTAGTGAAAGGCGTTATCTTAGCGGGCGGATTAGGTACAAGGCTTAGTCCGCTGACGCGAATTACAAACAAGCATTTGCTGCCCGTGCACAACGAGCCGATGATCTATTATCCGATCAAAACTCTCATAAATGCGGGAATTGAAGATATCATGATCGTCACCGGAGGAAACTCGGCCGGTGATTTTTTGAAGCTGCTCCGAAACGGAAAGGATTTCGGATTGAAGCATTTGAATTACACGTATCAGGAAGGCGAAGGCGGCATTGCCGACGCGCTTTCGCTGGTCGAGCATTTTGCCGACGACGGGCCGATATGTGTCGTCCTCGGCGACAATATTATCGAGGGAAACATTCGGGCTGCCTGCGATGCTTACAAAAAACAGGAGATAGGCGCGAAGATTTTATTGAAAGAAGTGCCCGATCCGCAGCGTTTCGGCGTTCCGGAACTGGACGGCAGCTGCGTTTTGCGGATCGAGGAAAAACCAAAAGATCCGAAATCGAGTTTTGCGGTGATCGGTATCTATTTTTACGACGCAACCGTTTTCGAGGTTATTAAAACCCTGGTGCCTTCGGGACGGGGCGAACTCGAGATAACGGATGTAAATAACCATTACATCAGCCGCGGCGAAATGACGTGGGATCAGCTCGACGGCTGGTGGACTGACGCCGGAACATTCGAAAGCCTGTTGCGGGCGTCTAATATGGTTGCAGAATCGGGGGCGAATAAAATCTAATTATGAGTTTTGTAAATGGTGAAATTAAGGATGTCGTAGTTTATCCGATCAAGAAATTCAATGATGACCGCGGATGGCTGGCGGAGCTATTCAGGTATGACGATCTGGATGAAGAGTTTTATCCGGTCATGTCCTATATTTCCTTTACCCTGCCCGGAATCCAGCGCGGGCCGCACGAGCATGTGGATCAGGCAGACCTGTTTTGTTTTATCGGACCATCGACCTTTAATATGCGGATGTGGGACAACCGGCCTGAGTCACCGACGTACAACTATATGATGTCGTTCGATGCCGGTGATGAAAATCCATTAGCCGTCATCGTGCCGAAAGGCGTGGTACACGGTTATAAAAATATCGGCAGCATCGACGGAATGGTGATAAACTGCCCGAATCGACTGTATATGGGCGAAGGCAAACGCGAGCCGATAGACGAAATTCGCCATGAGGAGGACACGGATACGATATATAGGATGGAAGATTAGTGATTATGAAAAAAGATTTCAGCGTAACTACGTGGCGAGAAGGCGAATGGTTTATCGCGCAGTGTCTGGAAATTGATATTGCTTCGCAGGGCGAGACGGAAGATGAAGCGGTAGAAAATCTCCGGGATGCACTGAAATTGCATCTTACGCCGCCTATTGCAACCATTTTGCCGCATGTTCAAAAAATCGAACTTGAGGTCGCCGCTTGAAGCCCCTTTCTTTTCGTGAAGTCAAGCGTAGATTAATGAAGGCGGGCTTTTTTCAGGTTGGCCAAACCGGCAGCCATGTTAAATTTGCAAAAAACACGGCTGAAGGAATTCGCACCGCAACCGTTCCATTTCCAAGAGAAGTTGCCAGCGGCACGCTTAGAAGTATTCTCCGGCAAGCGGGCCTTTCGGAAAATGAATTTAACAGGCTTTAACGCCTTCGGCGGCTGGCGGCGATTTCCCCGCACCATCGTATGATCGTATGCCGCAATAAAACGCCGCGTACTAATCTGCCAGCCGCCGATTTTCACAATTTTCAATGAAAATTCTCCGCATCATTGCCCGTCTCAATGTCGGCGGCCCGGCGCGCCACGTCGTATGGCTGACGGACGAACTGCAGGACGAAGAATTTCAATCCGTCCTGATCGCCGGGACGGTGCCCGATGGCGAAGAGGACATGAGCTATCTCGCCTCAAAACTTGGCGTACAGCCGGTTTATATCGAAGAGATGAGCCGGGAACTTTCGCTGAAGGATGTGATCTCGCTGTTCAAAATCTACCGCGTGATGAAACGCGAGCGGCCGGACATCGTGCATACGCACACGGCGAAGGCCGGAACGGTCGGCAGGATCGCGGCTTTTTTATATCGTTGGCTGACGTGGAAAACAATGATCGGACAGCCGAGAAAAATACGGATCGTGCATACTTTTCATGGCCATGTTTTTCACAGCTACTACGGGAATCTTAAAACGAAAATATTTTTGGCGATCGAAAAAACTCTGGCGAGGATCGCGACCGATAAGATAATTACCATTTCGCCGCAGCAGCGGAAAGAGATTCAGGAAGATTTTGGTGTAGGGAAGGCAGGGCAATTCGAAATAGTTCCCTTGGGAATTGATTTGGAACCTTTTTTAAATCCGGAAAACAGACGCTCCATTTTTCGCAGCGAGATAAACGCGGACGGAAGGGAATTGCTGATAGGTTTTGTCGGGCGTCTTACAGAGATTAAGAACATCCCGCTCTTCCTTAAGGTTGCGGAATCGTACAGCGGAAATCGTGCGGGGCTGCCGAGGCTGCGGTTTATAATCGCCGGGGACGGGCATTTGCGAAAAAATCTCGAAGACGAGGCGGCGGAACGCGGCCTCGGCGGCCTTGTTACATTTTTAGGCAATCGGACGGACACGGAAGCGGTGTATGCCGGACTCGATATTGTTGCACTTACCTCATTTAATGAAGGAACGCCGCTCTCGCTGATCGAAGCTATGGCAAGCAGACGTCCGGTAATTTCGACCGCGGTCGGCGGCGTCGTTGACCTGCTTGGTGGCCTCACAGAGGAGCACGACGGATTTAATATTTGCGAACGCGGCGTGTCGATTACCCTTCAATCAGAAGAAAATTTTTTTAACGGCTTGATTTATTTGGTCGAAAATGAAAAATTACGTGTAGAGCTTGGCGATGCGGGTTTCGGATTTGTTAATAATAATTACAGCAAACAGCGACTCGTAACTGATATTAAAGAACTCTACCGAAAGCTTTTACGGTAATCGTTTTGAGTTCAAACTAAAGCTTGAACTCAGAGCGGTTGATTAACAATGCCCACATTTTCTTTAGATCCGATTATTGCTGGAGTGATAAGTCTCATCGCTGCCGCTCTCATGACGTTTTTCGTGCGCGGCTTCGCACGGAGATACGGCTTTGTCGCCAGGCCGAAATCGGACCGCTGGCACAAACGGCCGACCGCAATGCTCGGCGGGGCAGCTATTTTCCTGACGACACTTTCGATGTACGCGGCGTTCGTTCCGAAGACTACCAGCTCGATGGTAATTCTGGCCGCAAGCTCGTTTCTTTTTTTGATCGGCCTGCTTGACGATATTCGCAACATCAAGCCGTATCAAAAACTGGTTGGGCAGCTTTTCGGAGCCGTTTTCGTTATTGGAATGGGTTTCACTCTGCCGCTGACAGGTTACCAGCTTTTGGATATCGGAATCACTGTTTTTTGGTTGATAGGTATCACGAATGCGATAAATCTGCTCGATAATATGGACGGCCTCGCGGCGGGAATCGCCGGTATCGCCGCTCTTTCACTGGCGATAGGATTTGCGGTAAACGGCCAAAGCGCAGAGGTCGTGTTCGTTACCGTTTTTGTCGGAGCCCTCGCCGGGTTTTTGATCTTTAATTTTAATCCGGCATCGATATTCATGGGTGATTGCGGATCGATGTTCGTCGGATTTCTACTGGCTAGTTCGGTGCTGCTGACGGAAACGGGCGGACGTTCGCGCGGGATTCTATCGATTCTGGCGGTACCTGTGCTGATACTGTTTGTGCCGATATTTGACACGACATTTGTGACAATTCTGCGGAAAATGTGGGGACGGAAAGCGTCGCAGGGCGGCCGCGACCACACATCGCATCGGCTTGTCGCTCTCGGGTTGTCCGAACGTTCGGCGGTTTTGATGATATATGCTTTTGCCGCCGGTGCCGGTGTGCTTTCGCTCTTTGTCAGCCGCCTGGAACAAACCCAGAGCTTGGCGCTAATCGGATTATTCACGATTGTTTTATCGATAATCGGTGTTTATTTGTCGAAGGTGAAAGTTTACGAGGAAAGCGAAGAAGAACTTGCGACACAGAATAACGCGGTGTTTGCGTTTATAGTCAATGTTTCTTACAAGCGCCGAATTTTCGAGGTTTTTCTCGATACTTTTTTGATCACCCTTTCTTATTATGGGGCCTATGTATTTATCTTCGGCTCCTTCGAAAAAAGCGGAAACTGGGATATTTTTCTGAAGTCGCTGCCGATTCTAATCGTTCTTAAGCTTTTCGCGTTTTTGGCGGCCGGCGTTTACCGCGGAATTTGGCGGTATACGAGTATCACCGACATTATTACCTTCAGCAAGGCAATTATTCTAGGCTCCGCGTTCAGCGTGTTTGCGATTCTGCTGCTGTACCGTTTTCAGGATTTTTCGCGGGCGGTTTTCTTTCTCGACGCCATAATTTTACTGCTGCTAATTGGCGGCAGCCGTTTTGCTTTCCGGCTGATCCGCGAAATGCTTCCGACTCCGATTTCCGATTCAGGGCGGCGGGCACTGATCTACGGTGCGGGCGACGGCGGCGAAATGCTCCTGCGCGAATTGAGAAACAATCCAAACTGGAATTATCAGGTAATCGGGTTTGTAGATGACGATCCGAATAAGGCAAACAAAGTGATCAACGGCCTGCGTGTGTTCGATTCTAACGGTTCGCTGGGCGACATTTGCCGTGAAAAAGACATCCATGAAATACTCGTGTCAACACGAAGGATGACAAGCGAAATGCTGAAACGGGTAAGGGAGATCTGCCGTGAAAACGATGTCGAACTGAAAAGCGCGCGGATCAGGATCGAACCGATGGATTTTGAATAGATAAAATCCTGAATAGGGTATGAAAAGGGAATCGAGAACAAGAATAATCCAACGATTTTGGAATGCCGTGACACCGCCTATTAACATACGAGCGGGAAGCGAAACGTATAAAACGCAACATCGCCGATAATGGCCGCAATGATCCCGCCCTGTAGCCTAAAAATGCTGCAGGACAAATATGAAGGAGGAGCGAACCTGAATCCGCCCACTAATCTTTGACCGACCACGGGAATTCTGCGTTAATTGATTTATTTTGTCGATACAAACTCTAAAAATCAATTCAAACTTAAAACGAGGCTGTTTGGTTGCGGCCGCTGCGTTGTTTTTTGCCGGTTCGGTATTCGCCGCAAAATGGGGATTTGCCTACACCGCGGCGAGGAATGCAGATTTGCCGGATGTCGCCGAATTTGCAATAAGCCTCGGCCCGGACGATCCGCAGACTCATTACTCAGCGGCGGTTTTGTTCGAAAAAACTTTTCTGCCCGAAGACCAGAAAAGATCGCTTTCGGAATATGAGGCGGCGGTGGCTTTATCCCCGAATAATTATTTGCTCTGGCTCGAATTCGGCAAAGCCCGCGAGCGAAGCGGCGACCAAGTTGGAGCGGAAGCCGCACTGCGTAAAGCTCTCGAACTCGCCCCGAACTATTCACGCGTGCAATGGGCGCTTGGTAATGCATTACTTCGGGGCGGCAAAACGGAAGAAGCGTTCGCGGAGATTCGAAAGGCGGTGGCGAGAGATGCCGCCTATACGAATTCTGCCGCCGGAATCGCGTGGCAGCTTCTAGGCGGCGATATGGCCGCGGTGAGACAGGCTATCGGCGATTCGACACGGCTGAATGCCGCGATCGCGACGCTTTTGGCGAGCCAAAAACGCTTTGACGAATCTTTCGAGATCTGGAGTTCGCTTCCCGCCGATGAGAAAAGTACGACTTTGAAGGAACTCGGCGATGCTCTTCATAAACAGATGATCGAAGCTAAGAAGTTTCGATATGCACTGGCTATCGCTTCCCAGGCCGGTATTTTAGAGGCTTCGGGAAATGCGATCGCAAACGGCGGTTTCGAGAAAGATATAAAGCCCCAGAGTTCCGGCATTTTCGATTGGCAGATCGCCGCCGGATCAAATCCGCGCATCGGCCCGAACAGGGATCAGAAGCATTCCGGTGAATTGAGTCTGCTGGTCAGTTTTGGAAAGGGCGGCCGGGAATTCCGTACGGTTTCGCAAACGATCGCTGTGGAACCGGGAAAGAGTTACGAACTCGAATTATTTTATCGCGCGGACTTGAAAACATCTGCGGAGTTCAAATGGGAGATAGCAGATAGCGCCGACGGAAAAGCTATCGCTGCGACGTCACCGCTGGCAAATATTATTGAATGGACTAAAACTGGGGCGAAATTTACCGTCCCGGAAAGCTCCGATGGAGTGATCATACGGCTTGTGCGCGAAAATTGCGAGACACCGGCTTGCCTCGTCTTGGGTAACTTGTGGTTCGACGATTTTAGATTGAATTAGGTGATGTTGACTTTGTTTCCAATAAATTGCCACTAGCTTTAGCTAGTGGTCAGAAGTGTTCAAGCGAATGGCTTTAGCCAAACTTCTTTTGTCTTATTCCGATTGGTTTCAATCGCAAATCAATTTCGGCTAGAGCCTGCTTTTTGCTGCTTATTTGTCCACTAGCTAAAGCTAGTGGCAATTGAAAAAACAGACGAACTACATGATGGCACGACGAAGCGAAAACGTAATTAAAGATAATGAAGGAGGATCGCGGTGGAATTCAGCGATCTTTCTTTTATTATGTGCGATACCGGCGCTATCGGTGATCGGATACGGAGCGGTCGACGCGTGGGCGATGAGCCTGCTCGCACTTGGCACCGCTTTGATCGTTATTCTGTGGGCGACAGACGCGTGGACGAACCATGAGTTTAAGTTTAGTTCGAATGCCATTCAATTTCCGCTGATCGGTTTAATTCTTATCGGATTCCTCCAGCTACTGCCATTGTGGAACTCCGGTATTTCGCCTGAACTGATCGGAATTCCTGCTGCCGGAACGCTTTCGATGGACCCGTACGCGACACGATTTTTCGTTATCCGGCTGATTATTTTGTTCGTATTTTTCGCGGCGGCTTTGGCATATATCGATACGAGCAACCGGATAAAAAAAGTAGTGATCGCAATAATCATATTCGGCGGAGTAATGGCGTTTGTTGCCATACTTCTGCGGCTTGCCAGCCCGGAAGCAATATACGGCTTGCGGCCGACACCGCAGGCAATCTCATTCGGCTCGTTCGTCAACCAGCATCATTTTGCGGCGTTTATGGAAATGACGGTCGGCCTTACGCTCAGCCTTTTGCTTGGGGATGCAGTAAAAAAAGACCGGAAGATGCTGCTGGGGATCGCGGCGGCTTTGATGGGAACCGCTGTTGTATTTTCGGGTTCGCGAGGCGGGCTGATCAGTTTGATCGCGGTCATTGGAATCGTTGTGCCGGCACAGTATTTCTTTAAAGTAGATAAGAGCAGTAACGAACTAAATTCGCGTTCCAGATTGCTTGTCTTCGGTGGTATCGCGGCCGCGGTATTGATTATTTTTGGCCTGACTTTTTTTATCGGCGGCGGAGATTCGTTCCTTCGGGCGTTCGGATTAGCGCAGAATCAGTCAGACATCACTAGTGGGCGGCTGCATTTCTGGTCGATAGCCTGGCAAATATTTTTGGCCAATCCTATTTTGGGTGCGGGCTATGATGCATTCGGCGTCGCATTTAGCAGATACGATTTCTGGACCGGAGCGTTTCGTATTGAGCAGGCCCACAGTGATTATTTACAAATCCTTGCCGATGCAGGTATCGCCGGATTTGGATGTATAGCGGTGTTTATATTTTTATTTTTCCGAAGAAGTTTAGATGTGATTCGTAATTCGAAAAATCTATTCGGCAGGGATGCGGCGATCGGCGCTCTGGCCGGATGCTCGGGTATTCTGATCCACAGCTTTTTCGATTTTCCGCTGCGAACTACGTCAAATGCTTTTTTCTTTTTGCTGCTGGTGGTTATCGCGGTCGCGGGAGTTGATATGAAGCGGCAGAAGCGATAAGAATCGCAAACACAGATAAGTTTTTGGAGTATTATCCACGAATTACACAAATGACATTCGGGCACGAAGGATCCCAGATGGCGCCGGAGCGCGGGTTCGAGGTAGTCCTGCACCGTCAGCACCGGCTTGTTCTTCAGGAACGCCATGTACTTCGT
>JANMSP010000253.1:0-10946 GCA_031389475.1 Pyrinomonadaceae bacterium | reverse complement strand
GCTGTTCGCACGATACCACGTCCCATTCGAAGGCCTGAACACCGAAAGATCGGCTTTCAGATCGCCATCGTAATCTCCCGGAACCGGACGGTCGCCGCTTAAGCCGAAAGCCTGCTCTCTAACATTGAACCCGTTGCTGTTCAGAATGTACCACGTCGAATTAGACGGCCGGAACACGGCACGGTCGTCCTTCCCGTCACCGTCATAATCCGCCGGAACCGGAATATCTCCCGGCAAACCGAACTGTCCGGATGTAAATGTGCCATTGCTATTCGCGATATACCAAAATCCTTCCGAAGGCCGGAAAACCGCAAAATCAGCCTTCCCGTCACCATCGAAATCCCCCGGAGCAACCACATCCGAAGCAAGTCCCCAACTCGTGATATTAAATCCAGCCTGCGACCGCAGCAAATACCAATTGCCTTCCGACGGACGGTAGACCGATAAATCGGAAATCCCATCGCCATCGAAATCGGCACGGCTGATAGCGGATCCAGCGTTCTGCAAGCTTAAAGAATAGCTTCCTGTTTGAGCGGAAGCTAAAGAATTAGCATAGATTTGGAACGTTCCCGTTGAAGGCAAAATGAAAATGACACGCGAATTCGTGCCGCCTCCGCCGTTATCATCCTGAATCAGTTCTATATTACTTGAATTCAACAACACTAGGCGCGTGTCAAAGGCCGGGGAATTCATTGAAATGACTATCCTTTGCCCTGCGGTTCCGGTAAAGATATGGGCGTCATGAAAACTTCCGTTAGCCAGGGAGCAATCGGTATTGGCTAGAGAACCGTTAACGGTTTGCCCAATTGCGATACTGGAATAGCAAAGTGATTTCGCAACATTGATGCGGGGTTTCGCAATGCCGTTTCTCGAATCGGTGATCGGCTGTCCGCTGAATTTGAGAAAATCGAGAATCTGTGGAACCGTCGCGTTTGGATTTCGCTCTCTTAAAATTGCCCACGCACCCGCGACGTGCGGAGCGGCCATAGAAGTTCCCGAATAATTTTGAAAGCTATTGCCGGGGATTGATGAGTTGATCCAGCGTCCGGGTGCAAGCAGGTGAAGCAGCGGAGAGCTGTTGGAAAAGCTGGAAACGGTGTTTATGCTTGTACCCAAGCTTCCGTCATCAACCGAACCGACGCTGATAGCTGATGAGATACAGGCCGGGGCGGTCAAAGCACTAGTGAAGGAATAATTGCCCGAGCAGATAACGGTCGGAATATCTATTGAACGCAGGTTGTCGATTGCGGCCTTTGTCGCTGAGTGGGCTGCATCGCAATTCGATGCGAACTGTTGTCCGGTTTGTAAGCTTACATTTACCGCCGCTATATTATCTATCGTATTCGCTAAGGTCCTGACACGTTCCAATCCCCTTATTAAATCTGAGGTCCAATACCGGGCGCAGGGAGCGGTGCCGCCGCAGCTTGTAGGATTGTTGATTATCGAGAACATTTGAATCGCGATTATATTGGCATTCTTCGCGACCCCGCTAAAACTCGGCCCGGTGCCTGCCGCGATTCCGGCTACGTTCGTTCCATGCGCGCAGCCGTTCACGGAAACCGGGCAGTTCAAGCCCGAGTCGACCGCAACGGATTCGGTAACGCCGCCGGGACAGGTGCTTGTGCTGCTGCTGCCGGGTATATTCGAAGAATAGCAGGCTTCGGATACTACCTTCCCGGCCAGGAAACTATGATTTTTATCCACGCCCGAATCGATGATCGCAACCGTTTGACCCTCACCCGTAAGCCCAATATTCCAGGCGGAATTTGCCCCAACTATCGGAATGCTTTCACTTAATGCAGGCTCGCCCAATACATCTTCCTGAATATTCAAAACCAGTGGGTTCGTTTTTAACTTGGCAAGAGCGGACAAATCTACTTCCGCGGCTAAATATGGGATGAACTCAAATTGTTTGATATTATTAACGCGGTAGAGATTCAAGCTTGCCAATAAATTTTCCTGGGTACGTTTAATCGAGGATTGTTGATTCTTACGCTCTATTTCCTTTAAGAGTCCTTCCGGAACGAAGCTGGTGTTCAATTCAATGATTACCCGCACGGAACTGTTTTTTTCAGCCAAATCAAACAGTTTTGTAAAATCAACATTTCTCGACGATTCAGAACCGCTCTGATCTTGCACGACTTGCTGCGCACGTTGCGGCGTCAGGTAGTAAAGGCCGGCGATAAGGGCGCATATCAGAGCCGCCATAAAAACTGAGGGGTGTTTTTTCATAGGGTCAATCCTTGTTTACCTAATTATCTGGATTCGGTATAGAAATGAATGGTGATATTAGCACTGTACGAATGGCAAGACAAGAAAATTAAAGGCCTGATTGTTTGAAATGTAATGAACGCGGCCTTCATTAAATGGCGCTGGTGAAGATTTTTAGCATCATTTGGATTTATGGCTGGTTGAAGGGTTTGAGTGAAGGGGCTCAGGCCTGCGATTCTGCGATATTCGGGCAACTGATAATCGGTGTGAGGGGGCGAGACGAGGTCAAAGCGGTCTTCATGAATAAATCGCAGAATTGCAGGCCTGGCCCTATGCCTACCTTTTACTGCCCGGCGCCGTTCTTACTTGTGTTAATCTGATCTAATTCTGGAATTATGGCGGGTTATCTGGATTTTTTTCGGCGTCAGGTGGTGCTTTTGCACGTTTCGGGGATACCGGTGCGGGCGGATTATAGGTGGTTTTTTGTGGTGATGCTGATGTCGGTGGTGACGGCGGCGAGTATCAATTCGCTGGTAGATAATTTTGGCTTGAGTTTGGTGCTGGGGCTGGCGGTGACATCGCTGTTTTTTGTTTCGATATTTCTGCATGAATTCGCACATGCCCTGGCGGCTAAAATGGAGAAGCTGGAGGTTGTGGAGATCGTGCTGCATCCGTTTGGCGGGCTGACGCGGTTTCGGCATGAACCGGAAACGCCGAGGGCGGAATTCCGGATAGCGGTTGCCGGACCGGCGGCGAGCTTTATTATTGCCGTTGTTTTCGTGCTGCTGATGGCGGCGGCAAATACTTCGGGGCTGGATATTCTGGCGATATTGCTTTTTCTGCTCGGGCTGCTGAATTTTCTAATCGCCGTCTTTAATATGCTGCCCGGTTATCCGCTGGACGGCGGGCGTGTGCTGCGGGCACATCTGTGGCGGAGCGGCAAGGACCTGAACGAAGCGACCGTTTTGACCGGCAGATGCGGGCAGGTGATCGGTGTTGGGCTGATTGTGCTGGGTATTTTTATAGTCGTTGCGCGGACGGAGTTTTTTACCGGTTTTTGGGCGATGCTGGTTGGATTCTTTCTATTCGATTCGGCGAAAGAGATAATCGGCGAAGTGCGGGAACTGGAACACAGGTTTGTCGATGACGTGATGAAACTGCCTGTTGCACTCGAACCGGATACGAAACTTCAGCATTTTATCGATCAAATCTTGCCGCTGCACCGGCGGACTGTTTTTCCCGTCGCGAAGGACAAGCAGCTTTATGGTATTTTTGTGCTCGAAGATATGAAAGCGACGCCGCGTGAAAACTGGCATAAGACAACCATTGCCCAAACGATGAAACCGATAGAACCGGAGCATTTTGTCGAGGCCGGAACGCCAATGACGGAGGCGAACGAATTGATGAGGTTGAATGGCGTCGGGTCGGTCGGGGTGATAGATGGTGAGGGGAAATTGGTCGGATTCATACAGGGAGCGAAGTGAACGGGTACGGGCAGAAACCCGGGCGGTTACGGAGCGTACTGTGGTTGGCGGTGCACCGGGAAGCTTTGGTGCAACTTTTATCATACGTGAAGGCTTCCAAACGGGTGACTTCTCTCCTAAGAATAATCTCTTCCAGGACATAATCAGGCATAATTGGCAGACAATGTCAGAACCCAGTCGCTATCGCTCCCGGTACTGACCCGCCGGTTAATCCTTGGCTGACCACTAGTTGAAATTGGGTATGATATTCTTTAAAGGATTTTCGGTTAGTAAAGAAGTACGCTGAAGCGTGAACTCTAAACAGCAATGCAATTCGGAGATTACATACCAACGATAAACAGTCTGCGAAGTGTGATGGATATTGCACTTGTGTTTATTATTGTGTACGTCGTGCTGAAACTTTTGCGGGGAACACGTGCTGTGCCGACGACGGTTGGTTTGGTTTTGCTCGCTCTTTTGTATTGGCTGGCGGTGGCTCAGGATCTGGCGACGCTCGAATTCGTGCTGCGGTACGCGGTGGTTTATATCGGTTTCGCGATCATCGTGCTGTTTCAATCCGAGATACGGCAGGCGTTGATCTATTTCGCGAACCGTTTGCGGTTTCCCGTTTTGCGGAAACAGCGTGGGCAATTCGGCGGCAGCGTTTATGACGAGATCGTGCTGGCGGCGACCACTTTGGCATCTGAAAAGACGGGGGCTTTGATCGTGATCGAGCGGAATGTAGGGCTGCGGAATTTTGTCGATGCGGGTGTGCATCTTGACGCGGCGATCAGCTACGATCTGCTGGTGACGATATTTAATCCGTCAACACCGCTCCATGACGGTGCGGTAATTATTCAGAATGAACGGCTTGCGGCCGCATCGGTCTTTCTGCCGCTAACAAAAAATCCGGGAATTTCCCGCGAAATGGGAACGCGGCACCGTGCGGCCATCGGCATCACCGAGGGAACCGACGCTATCTCGCTCGTCGTTTCGGAGGAAACGGGTTTGATCACATACGTCGAGGCCGGCAACGTCCACCGAAATATCGACACGACGCAGGTTCGTAAACTTCTGCTCGAAGCAATGGAAATTCCGCTTGTCCAAAAGAAACGCGAACCGACCAAAACGATGAAGGAAGCGGAGACTGAAATCACTATTGGGTAAACGGGTCAGTACCGGGAGCCATATAGCGGCCGGGTTCTTCTCTTGTCAGTCCCGAGAGCTGTAGCGACCGGGGTTCTAGTCGCAAACGGTCAAAGAACCCAGTCGCTATCGCTCCCGGTTCCGACAAGAGAGATCGCTACCGATCTCGGTACTGACATTACGATGAATGCCGAATCGAAAAATTTAAGTGAAAAACAGCCTGTTGCCCTGTTTCTAAGAAATATCGCACGCAAGGTATTTCTTGAGGACTGGGTATTAAAGGTTGTTGCACTTGTGATCAGCCTGGCATTATGGCTCGGCGTGACCGGCCTGAGCACGCCCGGAAACGAAAATTATTCGGTGCCGCTAAATATCCGCACTTCCGATAACTCAATCGTTACCGGCACTATTATCGAGGAAGTCGAGATCCGGCTCAGCGGTGATAAACGTAAGATCGAGCAGATAAATAAAGACGATCTTCGGATTTCGCTCGATTTGACGGATATCGCGGCCGGGGATCATATCGTTGCCCTAACGCCCGAAACGGTTGCGATCACGCTGCCGCTCGGCCTCAAGCTGGATGCGATCCGGCCCAATAAAATTCCGGTCAGGATCGAATACGTCGAAGAAAAGGAAGTTCCTGTAACCGCCGAAACCGAGGGCGATCTGCCCGAAGATTACGAAATATACAGTGCAACCGTCTCACCGCTGAAAGTTCCCGTCCGCGGGCCGTCAAGCATCATTAGATCGCTCTCGTCCGTCTCGACCGAGCGGATAGATCTAAACAACCGCACCTCCGATTTTACCGCGAAGCAGGTACCGCTAAACGTATCCGCCGCACGGGCAACGCTGCTTCAAACCGTAGTCGATGTCACCTTCCGCATCGGTGAAAAGCGGATCGAGAGAATATACCTGGTTGCCGTAAAAGACCAGCCGGGCAAACGAGCGACCGTCGTGCTGTTCGGCCCGAAATCGATTTTCGAGGGTATAGAACGCGAAGATATTCAGGTAGAAGTGCTAAAAAATGACACCGGAGGAGAATCGCCGCGCGCCATATTGCCGGAGAAGCTGGTGAATAAGGCCGAGGTGAGGAGCATTAAGGTTACTCCTTAATAAAGACTGAAGTTATATTCAACTAGTTTTACGACAGAGATCGGTTTGCCGTCTTTCATTTGCGGCACGAATTCGATCTGACGCGCAGCATTTAGGGCTGATTCATCAAGGCCGTAACCAATCCGTTTTATCATGAGAATGTGCTGAATCTTGCCGTTCGCACCGAACAACACTGCTATTCTGATCGCCCCTTGGGCAAGAGCACCTCTCGCATTATCGGTGTAAACTGCCCTCGGTTTACGAAGAATTTTTAGTGGCGTAGTTCCCGGATCTATTGACGGCACGGCGCCGGGTGAGCTAACACGGGCGCGGTCGTAATAATTATAAAATGCCTTCATTCCTTCCAATTTTTCTTCAAGCATTTTCAGATCTGCGCCGACTGCGGCGTTTTTGACTCCATTTTCCAGAGAATCTACCGACTGTTTGAGCAGATCGATCTCGTCCTTGACACTTCCGCCATCAGCAACTCGCTTTCCGAGCCGCGCAATCAAAACGTCGGATTTAAGTATGTGCCCGCGCGCAAAAGCCGGATCGACGGCAAGTATTTTGTCCGCATTTATAAGGGCCTCATCAAGTTTTCCCTCCCAAAGATTTGCGATGCCCATTACGTAATAGGCAAACATATTTTTCGGATCGATTTGCAGCGCTTTCTCGGCTTCCTTCTGCGAGTGGTCGATTTTTCTGAGCGAGAGGTAAACGTACGCGAGGTTTGAATGAAAAGCGCTACTTTCCGGCTGAAGTTTTACTGCCTTTTCCAGCGCTTTTCGGGCTTTCTTGTTATCGTCGTTTGCGATATAAGCTAGGCCGGCATAATTCCACAATTCGGCATCGTTTTTAAACTCGTCCTGTTTAGCGGCGTTTTCAATGACCGCAATAGCTTCCTTATTTTTCCCTTGTTGATAAAGCTCGATTCCGCGGTCACGCTCATTCTGCTGGGCCGAAATCAATACAGCGGAAATGAGAAAAGAAAATAGGACGATTAGCCGAAAAATTACGTTCATAAGAGTTTTATTAAATTGCAAAGCAAAAAGGATTATAGTGCAATCGTTATTTATCCGACAAGAAGTTTTTAATATCTGTCCTCATTTCCTGGGTTATCTCATGTTTCGCCGTATAGCGCTTTGATGCGAAATTCGGGAGGCGTGTCCGCAGTTTGTGTTCGAATTCGGTGAATTTTTCCTGTGTGTAGAATTCGTCGTCGTCACCGTAGAGATAGAATGTGTCTGCGGGAAACGGACGGTAGATCGGATTAGTTTCGAGATCGCCGGGAATCCCGCCGCAGACGCCGATGACGCCTTTGGTGATTTCCGAATGCGTGAAGGCAAAGCGGAAATTCAGGGCGCATGCCTGGGAAAAGCCGTATAAATAAATGCGGCTGCGATCAATAGAGTCGCTGAGTTTTTCTATTAGATCCAGCAGAAATTTGTGATGAAGTGCGACTGATTCGTCAGCTTTGTGGTCGGTCAGCCAACCGAAACCGATGCGGTAGCCGTCTTCCGTTTTGCGAAAATGCTGGTGCGGAGCCTGGACGGAGGCGATCACGAAATTCTTAGGCGCAACGAGCCTTGCCTCACGCATCATATATTTTTTGTGCGCCCCGTACCCGTGAACGGTAATCAGCAGCGGTGCATTTTTTTCGGCATTATCGGGTACGAAAAGGTCGTAGTATAGGTTGATCTCGGTCTTCAGAGAAAGGTCGCTTTGCAGATTTTCGTTGGGCATAATTTATACGGATGCAGTAGAGCACCAAAGGTGCGAACTAATCCAGCCCAGGGCGACGCCGTGGGAAAGGCAAGGTGACAATATCTAGCTGCAACGCGGCGGAGTAAACAAACAATTACTTCGCACCTTTGATGCCGAGAAAAGTTCGATGATTTCGCGGTTAGCCGCCATCGCAACTGCTATAATAATCGCATTTATGGAGAGATTTTTCGACCGCCTTGATGCTCTGGCCGGGACAGATCATGAAAACCGGATTGCGTTATGGCTGCGGCGCCTGGCGTTTGTGGTTTTGGTTTTGATGTTTATTTCCGCGCCGCATTCGATCGCGGCAACGCAGACGGCATGGATCACAGGAATGTTTTTGTGGCTCGTCAGCCTTTTATTCAAGCCCCGTCCGCGATTCAAGTTTACGCTGCTCGAAGGCGCTTTATGGGCGTTTTTTTTGTGGTCGGTGATCTCGTCTTTGTTTTCTTACGATCAGGTGACATCGCTCGACCGGCTGCGCGGCGTGGCGATCTTTCTCATCTTTTATTTTGTCATTTATAACCTGCGAAATTTGCGTGCAGTTTATTTCGCGGCATTTGCATTAATTATTTCGTGCATGGTCAATGTCTTGTGGATGCCGGTGCAGCGCGTTATTGGGCGTGGAGTCGAACTTCACGGTCTGAGGGCTGACGGGCCGCTTGCCAAAGCGCGTCTGTGGGAAGGCGATGCCGTGCTCGAAATAAACGGCAAGAAAATGCATTCGCCGGAAGATATTGTTGCGGCAATCGAGTTGAACGAGACGAGTAAAATGCGTGCATATCGCACCGAATGGGATGTGCCGGTCGAGGTAAAACGGGTTGATATTCTGCCCGGCGCAACGTCGCTCGAAAAGCTCGGCATCGATAGCTGGAAAAAAAGCCGCAACTGGCGTTCAAGTGGTTTTTACGGGCATTACACGACCTATGCGGAAGTTTTGCAGTTGGTCGCGTCTCTGGCTCTCGGGCTTCTGGTCGCGGGATTTTTCGCGGGGCGAAAGCGGGAAGACGAAGTTGATATTTCCGAACCAGGAAAACGCGGAACATTTGCGTTTCTTGTAATCGCATTAACGGGAATGGGCATTGCGCTTTTGATGACAGTCACGCGGGCCTCGCAGCTGGCGTTTCTCGTGTCGGGTTTTACGATCTTTTTTTTCGGTGCGAGCCGTAAATGGCTGCTTGCGGGTATTGCCGTCGGCCTGCCGCTCGCTCTGGTCGGGCTGATTATTTTGCAGCAAAGCCGCGGTGTCGGGTTTTTCGATCCGAATGACGCCTCGTCGCTTTACCGCGTGACGATGTGGAGCGACGGCATGCGAATATGGACGGAAAACCCGCGGCATCTGATCGTTGGCGTCGGTATGGATTCGGTCCATAAATACTGGCGCGAATGGAATATGTTCGATGGCGGAAATCTGCCGATGGGGCATTTCCATTCGGCCCCGATACAACTTCTCGTCGAACGCGGCTTGCCTGCCCTGCTTATTTGGCTGACGATTCTGGGAATTTACGCCCGCACTTTGTGGAAGGCTTTGAAAGTACAAACCTCCTGGAAATCGACGGGCATTCTACTCGGATGCCTGGGCGGAGCAATCGGCTTTTTTACCAGCGGTTTAGTGCACTGGAATCTCGGCGATCAGGAAGTCGCGATGATGTTTTTTATTTTGATGGGTTTGGGGATTAAGGTCAGCGAGCTTGGTGATATCGATGAATAGCATAAATGAAATTCTGTTATTCAAAAATTTCGGGAGCTATTTCATCAAAATTTACGCGGCGGTAGATCTCACCGAGATTCGTTTTCAGTCCGACAGACTGAAATTCGATCTCAACATCCTCGTCGTTGTCATTGTAAAAATAAGTTATCCAACTGCCGTTCGGCTGGCGGCGATGCAGTTCGATGTGCATTTTACTCTGCTCGATAACGATGTATTCGATAACGCCCGCCATCTGCTGGTACGCCCGCAATTTTTCGCGGCGATCGATCTGCCGTGTCGATGGAGACGCAACCTCGATAATTAATGTCGGTTCTTCACGGTAAAAAGGGCTTTTCGGATTTTTATCACAGGCTACAAAAATGTCCGGGTAGTAAAAAGTGTTTTCGTTAACCTTTAGCTTTATATCTGTAATAAAAGCGTCGCATTCTGATCCATCTAAATGAGCATCCAATTTCGTGATGAGGTTGACGCATATTCTATGATGCCGGTCGCTGGCTCCAGCCATAGAGTAAACTTCACCGTTAACAAATTCGTGCCTGACAGCCGCGTCCTTTTCGCCGTCGAGATAATCTTCCACGCTTATTTTAGTTTTTAATTTTGCCAATCCCATGTTGTCTAGATTGTAAATCTAAAAATGAAAATCGTAAATACAATCTCCGACTCTAATTCTTCACCGCATAAGAAAGCACTACACAACCGTTTTTCAATTGTTTGCATTCGATCAGTTCGAGGTCGATCTGCCGCTTCATTTCATAGAAAAGCGGGACACCCGAACCCAACAGTGTCGGGTGGATGTTGAAACCGATCTCATCTATCAAACCGGCGTCAAATAGCGGCCGGGCCAGGTTACCGCCGCCCATCAGGCAAATATCGCTGCCTTCCGTCTGTTTCAATTCACGGACGAATTCCACGGCATTTTCTGAGATTATCTCGATTCCCGTATGTTTTTTCGGTTTCAGCGTTCGGGAAAAAACGTAGGTCTTCGTGCCGCCGTACGGATTTTGCTTTTCGCCGTTTTCGGATTTTGGACTAAGCGCGACCGCCGCCTCGTAGGTTTTGCGGCCCATTAAAAGCGTGTCGTACCTTTTCATCGAATTGCCGATTATGTCGGAAACCTCTTTGCTCCACATCAGCCAATCCATCGCACCGTCTTCGCGGGCGATAAAATTATCGAGGCTGCTGGCGCCGCCGAATACCACTTTTCTCATATTTTCTATTTAGATAGGGATAAATTGGCGCTTGAAAGAAAAACTTTTCCGCACCGTTTCTCGTACTGTCAATGATAGCAAACTTCCGGAGTACATTTCTATGAACAAATTTTCGCGTGCCTTTCTTTCCAGTTTAGTAGTTTTTTCGATATTCGCCGTTTCGCTGCCGTCTGTTGGTTATGCTCAAACGGCTTCCGCCGTTACGGCAAACGATCAATACGCAAAAGGGCTGGCCGCAATCGAGGAGAAGGTCGAGGCCCGCCGGGCCGAACTCGGAATTCCGGGAATGTCGCTGGTGATCGTCAAGGACGATAAGATCATTTACATGAAAGGCCTGGGCTACAAAGATTT
>JANMSP010000250.1:0-5909 GCA_031389475.1 Pyrinomonadaceae bacterium | reverse complement strand
CGAACCGATTTATTACCATGATTCCGTCTTTTTTTGAAGATCGTGTCAGGTATAATGCGTCAAGCGTTTTTGTCACTGACCTTATTCCCGAATATCGATAGAAACTAAAAGGGAACGGTGAAAAATGCCGTTCCCTTTAGGTTTTTTGTCAGTTGACTTTTACTGGTTACCCGTAAAATTCAAATTTAACAATTCGCTGTTGTAACTTTGAACAATGCTCAACGGGTTGAAGGTGTAGCGCCTTTGCGCCGGAGTGATCGTATAGGTCTGGCCGAACGGAATGGCGTTGAAACGGTAATACCCGAAGGAACTCGTCCGTGCGTAAAGAGTAACCGCAGGGCTTCCGCCAGTTAGGACAACGGATACGCCCTTAATTCCCCGGCCCGATGCGTTAACAAGCCGTCCGCCGATCGCTCCGTTAGTAATAGGGGTCGCATTGATCGTGAAATTGACATCGTTCACATCGAAAAAGATGTGGCCGACGCCCTCGACTTTGATCCGGGCCTGCGATGTGCCGATGCCGGGAACGGTAAGTGTGTACACTCCGTCATTGGGTGTGTTTGCCGCCAGCACCGTCGGGAAAGTCAGTCCGCCGTCGGTGGACAGGGAAATCTTCACATCTGCCGTATTAATCCCGTTTGCGGTGGTTCCGGCGACGTCCCAAGTGATGTCGCGGCTTTGGCCGTTTTGCCAGGTAGTAGCCGTATTTGGCGATGACACTTTGAATGTTCCGGTATTTACTATGTTAAGGACTACAGCCCCGTCGCTGATGCCTCCGCGGCCGTCGCGAACACTTACATTAAAATTAAGCGTGCGTGCCGCGGAAGGAAGATCTTCGCCGGAAATACAAGTGCGGCCAATTCCGCAGTTAACGTTAAGAGCATTTGTCGATGTGAAAAATACCGGAGCCTCGTTCGCGTTGTTCAGCACATATTCCATGCTTGGAAAAGTTCTCGAACCGCCGGCAGTCGGCAGGTAAGAACGAAATCCCGGACGGGCTACGAGGCTGATATCGTCATCATCCGGCGTTAACGGGTAGCTGGGTGGCGCCGATGCGGCGTCACGCTGTTCCCAATTGTAAGTCAGCGGATCACTGTCCGAATCGATTGCGGATGCCGTCAAAACGAACGGAGTGTTGATCGGAAGCGTGTAATTCGTTAGCGGCGAAATTACGGGGACGGCATTAGTTCCGCTTAGAACCCCGCATGCAGAACCATTGCCGGTAGTGACAAAGTTGATTATTTCCTGAAGATTATAAACGTGAAAGGTATCGATCGAATTGCGTTGTACGTTTGCGTTTCCACCGCAGATTCCGGCATATCCCATGATCGTAACTGAGCTGCCAGGTTCGACCCGTGCCGCTGAAGGGCTACTGCCGCAGCTGCTGGCGGCGCTGAATGTATGATTGCCGCCATATTGGTGTCCCATTTCATGCGCGACATAGTCGATATCGAAAGGATCGCCGACCGGATTAGGCTGGCCAGAATATCCTCTGGCCTTGCCGCTACCGCAAACAGCATTAAGCTGAGCTACACCGTTGTCGCTCGACCCGAAAACGTGGCCGATATCGTAATTGGCCTCACCAAGGATTGAATTCATATTTGTCAAATTCGCACCTAAATCGGGAGAACCGGTATTTGCATAATCCGCCGGTGTTTCCGGATTGACGGCGAATGTCAGGTTCGTTCCGGATACTAAGGTAAAACTGACCGCAAATTCTTTTCGGTAAACACCCGCGATGCGATTGACGGATGTCGCCACCTGGGCGAACGCACGTTCCTGCATCTGAATGTCGGTGTCACCGGCCTGTCTAAAAATCGACGTCCATTCGAAGGTTGTCGCTACTGCCAATTTGTGAGTGCGTATCTGTGTTCCATGTGAGAATGCCGGAGCAAAGCTGACCGGATCGGGCATTACCTCATGGAGGCTTTTGTCATTCTGAAGCATTTCATCCAGCTTGCAGTGGAAGTTTCGCTGAGATTCGCCGAATTCTTTTTTGTAGAATATTAGGTAGTTTCGAGTGTCGTTAGCCTGAAACGGATCGATCGAATATGTTCCTTCCGGTGCGAATATATAGCCGTGAAAGCCTGCGTCGGTCCAATCGAAACGCGCCGTTACGCCCGGCTCGTCGATCCCATAACCCTGGTAGGTTTTGATCCGAGGATTTTCCGCAGCGATTGCCGGGGAAAGGATCGGAGATTCCTCCAGCCGGAATCTTACCATCTTGCCATCTGGGTTTGGCACGGTGAGAATCGTAGCATTTCCGCGGGCGTCATCGCTGTTTTCAATAGGAGCCTCAGCGAGGATTTGTCCGAGCGTCGATTGATCGAGACTAAATACTGCGTACTTTTCCGGCAGTAAGGAGCGCTTGCCGCGAGGAGAAATGTTGGATTCATTCACTCTGGTCCACAACGAGCTTTGTTTTCGAACTTTGTTATTTAAAACGGGACGGGCATCGCTTACGGAATGGAAGAATTGAAAAAAAGCCGGTAGTAAAATGAGACACATTAAAGCCCGTACAATATTTGATGGGCAAAAAGGGGAAAATTTCATGCTCGATCTCCTAAATGTTTTGAAAAGTTTGATACGCCGAACTTAAGAATTATCTCAGCGAAGGGTGATTTCGCAGATTGAGAAAGCTTAATGGCCGGTTGAAACAATGAATTAGCTAACGAATGATACATCTATATTCGCAATTTGTCGATTTAAAAGTTCCAGTAAGGTAATTTTGCCGCTAGCTTTTTCCTAATGTTTGTAAATGATAAACTTACGCGTGCCTAAGGTCGAAGAAACTTTAACTAACAGTTCGCCGTCGGAACTTTATTCCGTTTCAGCATCAGATTTTCCCACAAAGGAAGAGATGGCGCCGTTAAGTCTTGCCGAGTCGATGGGTTTCCGGCTTGTGAGGCGAATGAATCAGGGTCGATGGAAAGTGTTTTGGACCTTTTGCCAAAGGCATTTGGGATCGTTGTGGATTTACCTGGCGACATATAATTTGATGAATGTTCGGGGGATCGAAAATTTTGAGCAAAGTGATCCGGGTACGCCGCTGGTATTAGTCGCCAATCACCGCTCGTTCTTCGACATGTACACCGTTTCCAGCGTTATTTTCCGCCGCACAAGGCGTCCTATCAGGTTGTTTTTCCCCGTCCGGGCGAAGTTTTTTTACGATAATCCGCTGGGCTGGTTCGTTAATCTCATTATGGGCTGGTGGGCGATGTACCCGCCATTTTTTCGTGAGGAGAAAGAGGCCGGCAAAAGGATTTTCGATAAATTTTCGGTGCGGGAATTAATACATATTTGCACCAATGGCAGCGGCAACGTGGTCGGGTTTCACCCAGAGGGCAAGCGAAATCTGAATGACGATCCGTACAGTTTTTTGCCAGCGCAGCCGGGAATCGGAAAGGTTATTTTTGAATCGCGTCCTCAGGTTATTCCGGTTTTTATCGCCGGACTTAGCAATGAACTCGCTAAACAGGTATTGGGGAATTGGACGAGCGGCGAAAAGGTGAGGATATGGTTTGGCGAGCCGGTCGATCTCGAAAAGTTTTACGTTAAGCGCGATTCCGTACGGACCCACAAGGAGATCTCGGACTATCTTATGAAAAAGATCGGCGAACTGGGCGAGAAAGACCGCTCTGAATTCGGTGACGTACGGGAAGCTGCCGAGCCTGCCGCTCTTTGAGATTAAGAGAAGACGGGTTGCTGTAGTAAATAACAGATTGGGCAGCCTTGTTCTACGTTTAGAGAAAAAGTGGACGACAGTAAACATAAGCAGACTCAGGCATCGGATCGGCCATTGCTCGAAATGTCCAACAAACGCCGATGGGCGGTGACAGCGGGTGTCATGACCGGAATGTTCATCGCTGCTCTAGAAGCAACGGTCGTCGGTACCGCAATGCCAACGGTGATTTCAACGCTGGGAGGAATTAATCATTATAGCTGGGTTTTTTCGGCCTATCTTGTCACCTCGACCGTAACGGTTCCAGTTTGGGGAAAGCTTTCCGATCTTTTCGGCCGCCGCCTTTTATACCAGATCGGGATTGGAATATTTCTACTCGGCACGCTGCTTTCGGGTTTTTCGGAGACGATGACCCAATTAATCGTCTTTCGATCGATCCAGGGTCTTGGCGCGGGAGCACTTGTGCCGCTCGGAATGACGATAATCGGTGATACATTTACCGTAGAAGAACGGGCAAAGATGCAGGCTTACTTCAGCGGTGTTTGGGGTCTTTCCAGTATTATCGGGCCGGTCGTCGGCGGATTCGTGACGGATCAATTGTCGTGGCGATGGGTTTTCTGGATCAATTTGCCGATCGGAATCGTGGCGGCTCTTATAATCGGTATCGCCTTGAAGGAGCCGAAACTCGACAAAAAACCTTCGATCGATTACGCCGGAGCGACCCTGCTGATGATAGCAATCAGCGTGCTAATGTTTGCGATGGTCGAAAGCGGTTCGTCGCTTGAGACTTTGCTTTCACCTACGAACCTATTGCTTTTTGCCCTGTCGGCTGCCATGCTGCTCGTTTTTGTCTGGGTAGAAAAGCGGGCGAAAGATCCCGTGATTCCATTCGAACTGTTTAGTAACCGGACAGTCTCGATATGTGTTGCCGCAGGATTTCTTGGGGGCATCGCTATGTTTGGTGCGATCTCATTTATACCACTGTTCGCACAGGGAGCGTTGGGTTTTTCCGCAACCGAAGCCGGTTCACTGCTCACGCCGCTGATGCTCAGCTGGGTCACGATGTCGGTTGTCGGCGGGCGTTTAATGCTGAAGATCGGCTACCGGGAAATTACAATATTCGGGTTTGCGGTGCTTACGTTCGGCTTTATTCTACTGGCACTTTTCGAACGGGGAACGCCTCGAATTTGGCTTTACATCGATCTCATGTTGGTGGGTTCCGGACTCGGGCTCACAATGCTCACTCTTCTAATCGCCGTTCAGCAGGCGGTGGAGCGAACAAAGCTCGGCATTGCAACATCTCTCAACCAGTTTTCACGTTCGATTGGCGGAGCACTCGGCGTCGCGATCATGGGAACGGTGCTGACTGCTGGGCTTGCGAGCCAATTAAATATTGTTGCAACGGACGGAACCACAAGTTTGACGGTCGCTCAAGCAGCGGATTTTGCTTCGAACCCAAATGCCTTGATCGAGCCAACAGCGAAAGCGGAATTGCTGCCGGAGACTCTTAATATTCTTCAGCAGGCAATGGCATCGGCGATACATCCTGTTTTCTGGGTCGGGGCATTTATGTCGCTGCTCGCACTATTTGTCGTATTGTTTCTGCCAAAGCCGAAACAGTCCGTTGGAAATACGGTGGACGGCGAAAAAATGATAATGGCTGAACAGACCAACATAAATGCCCGGAATCAGCAGAAGTATTGAGCGGGATCAGGTTTGGAAGCGATGTGGTATATTACATAGGTTCGCTAACATGTGATTAGAGTTATGAGTATTGTTCGTAGTTTGCTGATAAAACTTGGCTTAGCGGATCTTTCGGCCGGTCGGACGCCTATCTCGGTTTTTCTCCTTGACGATGACCGCCGGCGACACCGCTGGTTTGAGAAAAGATTTGACGGCGACGAACTCGCGATCGCCGAAACAGTGGACGAGGCAAAAGAACTATTGGCGGAAGGAAGTTATGATGCGATTTTTCTGGATCATGACCTACTGCCTCACCATTATGAGTCGAACGACCATAACGACGCCGCTAACACAGGCTTCGCCATTGCCGAATTCCTGACCGAAATGCCGGAACTTCAACGTGCTGCCACTATAATCGTCCACACACGCAATGCCGACGCCGCAATCCCGATGGTCATGAAACTACGCGAAACCGGTAGAAACGTAGAATACTGCGCCTTTCCAATGCTTGACCTTAAGATAAAGAATTATTGGAAGAGGTAGG